>JASFFM010000336.1:0-5043 GCA_050124295.1 Desulfobacterales bacterium
GGTACCGGTGTGGATGACATTGGGCTGACATTGGACAAAAACACTTATGTCAATAATGTAACCTCAATGGGCCCATCTGGCAAATCAAGCACAGGCCGGGTTTTTGACCGACACTGTGGAAGCGGGTTTTTATTTTCACCTGCAAAGCTTCCCGCTCCCCACGGTCTGCTCCCGATGAGGATCATCGGCTGGGCGTCGGCGGGGATCTTGATGCTGCCGGGCACGCTCGGTTCGGAAACGATGCTGGCGGGTAACCCCGCGCGGATCTCGGCTGAAGGAGCTGATTTACGCGCGCAGCCTTCTCCGTGGGGATTCGGGCTGAAAACGTCGATAGACAAACGATGGAGAACAACGTACGGTTGGGGTAGCTTTGGCCCGAGAGCCTGCGCATCGAGGGGAGCAACCCTTTTGGCCACGGAAATAGTGCCTCAAGCTTGCGGGCTGCGCGTTCCGCTGCGGTATGAGGATGGTCGATGTGAAGCCCCCTGAGACCCGCATTTCCTGCCTGGCCTGTCAGTGCAGACGCAAGCGCGTCACCAGGATCTAAAAAGGCAAAGCCGTACCCATTGACATTGGTTATGTCCGCTGCATTGCTGATAAGATGATCGTCATCCGTTGCTACGCCGTCTTTATCGTGCTGCGCTATCCAGGCCTCTCCCGTAATAGGGTCTGCGCACGCCCGGCCTGCAAAGATTGACGACCGTAAAACAGAGGCGTTTTTGGGTTGGGCATCATGGCCGCCCCCGGAATTGAAAAACATTAGAAAATATTAGCTTGCGTGTGGATTTGAAGATAAGGTGTCCGTTCAATATGACGCCAAACAGCGAAGGGCTCGATCCTGCTGCCCTTGATTGGCCTTAATGCCGTATGCTGTGGACTGTTTTCTGATCTGGCCATCAACCAAAGAAGAGAATTAGGTTGACCAAACCCCGATCGAAATGTGTCCTTGTTTTCGCAAACGTTTGCAAATGCTTTGAATCACCCGGCTCAAGGGGATATATTCATGCTTGTCAGCTCCAGAATTGGCAAATGGCGGCTGCTGTAGCTCCATCGGCCGCAGCTCTTGCGCCGGTGCCGCCGCCATGCTGAAAGATCTGATGCAGGCCCGGTGCTTTCAGACCAACAAAGACCGCAAGGAGATCTGCCATGCCCGCAAACATGTCACCGGATGAACTGCGCCGCCACATTCGCCGCGGCGAATGGACCACGCCGACCTCCGGCGCGGCCACCGGATTTCTGCAAGCCAACCTGGTCATGCTTCCCGAATCCCACGCTTTTCATTTTCTTCTCTTTTGCTCTCGCAACGCCAAACCCTGTCCGGTACTGGATGTGCTGGAGGCCGGAACGACGTCACCGGCCATTGCCCATGATGCCGATCTCCGTGATGACCTGCCACGCTATCGGATATTCAGGAAGGGTCAATTGCAAGAAGAAGTCACCAGTGTGCAGGATTACTTCCAGCCGGATATGGTCAGTTTTCTGCTGGGATGCAGTTTTTCCTTTGAGAACGCCATGCTGGCGGCCGGTCTGCCGATTCGTAATATGGAGGAAAACAAGAACGTCTCCATGTATATCACCAACCGGCAATGCCGGCCGGCGGGACCGTTTGAGGCGCCCCTGGTGGTCACCATGCGCCCCATGACGCCGGAGCAAGCGGTGCGGGCCGTCCAGGTGACCACCCGTTTTCATTTGACCCATGGTGCGCCCATCCATATGGGGGATCCGGGCGATCTGGGCATTGAAGACCTGGACCGTCCCGATTTCGGAGATCCGGTAACGATCGGGGCCGGAGAAATCCCGGTCTTCTGGGCTTGCGGGGTAACCTCGACCCTGGCGGCCACCTCGGCCAAGCTCGACCTGACCATTACGCATGCCCCGGGGCACATGTTTGTCTCGGACTTGCAAGACGAGCATCTGGCGATATTATGATGTCCTTGCGGCCAAACGTCATGGCCCTTGCGAAGGCATCACCGTCGGCACCGGGGCGGCTGGCAAATCCCCTGGGCACCTTGACAGCGACGGGGGCATCCAGTATCTAATCGCATTCAACGAGGTTCATTTTCTGCCGGCTTCCGCTCCCTAGAATTTCAGGGCCTTCGCCACCAAGCCCTTTTCTTGTTTGCCATCGTTCCAACATTTTAAACGCAGCACCAGCCAAGAGGAAGGGGGATTACGATGAGGAGATTGCTCCAAATAACAGCCATCATGGCCGTTTTGACGATGATTAGCGGTTTCATGATACCCACCGTAAGTCTTGCCGCCAAGGAGATAAAAATCGGGGTCATCTATCCCCTAACCGGTGGCGCCGCCGCGGCCGGACGCGAACTGCGCGCCGGCGCCGAACTGGCCGCCCAGCTCTGCAATGAAGCCCGCGCCGACGTCGACATGACCATGGCCAAAACCGCCGGTATCCAGAGCATGGGCGGCGCCAAGATCACGTTGATTTTCAAAGACCATGAAGGCAACCCCACCATTGGGGCCGACCTGGCCAAAAAACTCATCCTGGACGACAAGGTGGACGGCATCCTGGGCTGCTACCACAGCTCGGTCACCAAGACCGTCAGCGCCGTGTGCGAGCAATACGGGGTGCCCATGATCAACGGCTCCTCGACCTCTCCGGGCCTCACCGAGCGTGGTTTCAAGTGGTTCTGGCGCACCACGCCGCACGACCGCTGGTTCACCAAGGATCTCTTCGATTTTTTGGTGGGTCTTAGCGAAGGCAAGGTAAGGGGCGTGCCGGCCGTGGATCGCAAGGAGATCGACCTCGTGGCCTCGGCCTGCGAGAACAGTGAATGGGGCTCGTTCGTCTCCAAAATCATCCAGGACATGGCGGCTGAGTATAAGTTCAAACTGCGCAAATCTCTGCTGTACTCGGACAAGTCCCCGGACCTTTCCAGTGAAGTGCGCTCCCTTAAGGCCTCCAAGGCCAGCGTGCTGCTTTTCGCCTCCTACACCTCGGACGCGATCCTGATGGTAAAAACCCTCAAGACCCAGAAAGTGCAGCCCAAGATTATCTGGGGCCAGGATGCCGGCTTCGATAAACCGGAATTCCGCAGTACGCTGGGTGACTCGATCGAAGGCATCCTGACCCGCTCGGTCTTCCTGCCGCAGGTGGTCCAGATCAAACCGGTGGCCGGTCAGGTCAACACCCTCTACAAAGCCAAAACCGGCAACGATTTAGGGGGCGCTTCGGCCCGGGCCTTTACCGGCCTGCAGGCCTGGATCCACGTTCTGGAAATGGCGGGCACGACCGAACCGGCGGCCGTTCAGAAAGCCGCCAATGCCATCGAAATCCCGGGCAAAGAACTCGTGGTGCCCTGGGCCGGCGTCAAGTTTGCCGACACAGGCACGGAGGTGGGACAAAACGTCCTGGGCTCCGGCCTGATCGGTCAGTACCAGAAAGGCGCGGACGGCCAGATAGGGATCGAAATCGTCTATCCCTTCGACGTGGCCTCGGCGGATATGATCTATCCGTTCCCGCAATGGTAGTCGTGCCCAACCCGAAACGGCATCTTTCGGCCCAGGCCGGCGTTCTCGCGATACTAAAATCCTCGGCGTAGCCCAAGCGATGCCTGCGGTTTCACAATCACTGCGGTCTGGGCCTGAATCGAAATCCACCATTTCGGGAAGGACACGTGTCCACGAATAGGGCGGCCCACCTCTGATCGGCGGTCGCCCTTTAGATCAAGAGCGCCTCTCGGTCGGCGAGAGGCTCAGTTTTGTGACTTACAAGCCCCCCAGCGAGGGGGCTTTAAATCGGTTGTGATGATGTTGCGCCGTTCCCCATTGTCACGAGGCCGGCACATCGTTGCACCGGACGAAACAGACGCGGCGGCTGTCTGAGTCCCGCCGCCAGCGGAGGGCGTTCCGACGCGTCCGGCCGGTGCGGCGATGGGACGGCGCACCCGAAGGGCTCGTGACGAGGGCGTTTTCTTTTGCTTCGTTTTCTGTCAGGTGACAGAAAATGAAGAGACCATCACAGAAGCTTTACGACGGATCGGTAGAACCTCTCCAGATCCGCCACCAGAGGCGGCGGGTTTAGATCACAACGGAGTACAGAGGCCTTCATGGAAATCATTGCCAGTTCACTCGTCGCCGGCCTGCTCTTCGGGATGGTGCTCGCACTGGTGGCGCTGGGGCTTACGATCATCTTCGGGGTCATGGACATCATCAATTTCTCCCATGGTGAATTTCTGATGATCGGCATGTACACGACCCTGCTGACCTCGCAGGCGTTGGGCATCGACCCGCTGCTGACCTTGCCGCTGGCCGCCCTGGTGGGTTTTCTCTTAGGAATCGCCTGCTACAGGGGGTTTGTGACCTACATCCTGCGGGGACCCATGATTGCCCAGTTGCTGGGAACCTTCGGACTGATGCTGCTGCTGCGCAACATTGCGCTGCTTGTTTTCGGTTCCGAGGACCGCGCCGTGCACCAGGGGCTGCTGGTGGATAAAAGCTTTGATATCGGCCTGGGGATCATCATTCCGGCCACCAAACTGGCCGGGGCCGGGCTTTCCGTCGTGGCCTTCGTGGCCGTCTGGCTGCTCATGCACAAGACCCGCATGGGCAAGGCCTTGACCGCCACCGCGCTGAACCCCCAGGGCGCCCGCTACATGGGTATTTCCACCGAGAAGATGAACGCCCTGGCCTGGGGCATCGGTGGGGGCACGGTCACCATGGCCGGGGCCCTGATCGTGAATTTCTGGCCGGTCAACCCCTACGTCGGGCTGCTGTTTACAATGATCGCCTTTACCATTGTGGCGCTGGGCGGCTTCGGCAGCGTGCCCGGGGCGTTTTTCGCCGCCCTGGTGGTGGGCCTGATCACCGAAATTCCCGGTTTTTGGGATTTCCTGACCTACACCCTGGAAATGGACTGGATGTTCGACGTGCCCATGACCTCCTTCAAGTATATGTGGATCTACGTGGCATACTTCATCATCATGGTGGTGCGGCCCAGGGGACTGTTCGGATGGAAGCACTAAAAAACGCCTTCGATTTCTCCGATCAGCCGCGCCTGGATCTCACCATCGCCGGAACCATCGG
>JASFFM010000337.1:0-5031 GCA_050124295.1 Desulfobacterales bacterium
CCAGGGGAAATCACCCTTCCGGATGGGGACGGGGAACAGCTGGCTTCGCATCTACCACGTCCGGCGCGGGCCTGTCAAAACGGCTTTGGTCATCTCGGTTTTCCCAGGCCACGATGGCATCGATGAACGTTTGCCCGTAGCGATCCGCCTTTTTCTCGCCCACACCGCTAATGCCCAGCAAGGCTTGCCGTGTCGTGGGGCGCTGCCGGGCCATTTCCTTGAGCGTTTTATCATGAAAAACGACGTAGGCGGGCACCTCCAGGTTGCGGGCGATTTGCCGCCTTACCTCGCGTAGCTGCACCCAGAGATCGGCGGCGGTTTGATCCGTCCCTATGGTTTCCGGCGGCAGGCGTCGATGCGGGCGGGGCGGCGGGGTCGCGTCCCTGCGCAAGCGCAGGGTCTGTTCACCCCGCAGGACCGGCCAACTCAGCTCCGTGAGCGCAAAACCGGACCGTCGGTCCATGGCCACCGCCAGGTGTCCCCGGGCGATGAGCTGACGAAAAACCGAGCGCCATGCTTTGGCCGACAGGTCCTGACCCACCCCGAAGGTTTTGATCCGATGGTGACCCAGGCGGCGCATGCGCTCGTCTTCCCGGCCGCGCAGCAGGTTAATGAGGTACTGCGCCCCGAACCGCTGACCGGTGCGATAGACGGCCGAGAGCGCTTTCTGGGCGGCGACGGTGCCGTCCCAGGAAGAGGATCCGTCGTCGCTGCAGGTGCCGCAGTTGCCGCAGGCCGTCTCCCGCATTTCCCCGAAGTAGCGCAGCAGCACCTGGCGGCGGCAGGCGGTCGTCTCGCAATAGCCCAGCAGGGCATCCAGTTTACGCTGCTGGGTCAGCTTGAAGGTGTCGTTGCCTTCGGAGCGCAGCAGCATTTGGCGGGCCGCAATGACGTCGGCCAGGGAATAGAGCATCCAGGCGTCGGCCGCTTCGCCGTCACGACCGGCGCGGCCGGTCTCCTGGTAGTAGGCCTCCATGCTCATGGGCACGTCGAAATGGGCCACGAAGCGCACATCGGGACGATCGATGCCAAGGCCAAAGGCGATTGTCGCCACCACCACGATCGCCTCTTCGCGGGCAAATCGCTTCTGGCCGGCCATCCGCTCCCGGGATGACAACCCGGCGTGGTAGGCGACGGCATTGACCCCCTTTTGATCCAGCCAATGCGCCATTTCGTCCACCCGCCGCCGGCTGCGGCAGTAAACGATACCGGTTTGGGAGGGATGCTCGTCCTGAATAAACGCCAGCAATTGGCGCTTGCCATTGTCTTTCAATTGCACCCGGTAGCAGATGTTGGGCCGGTCGAAGCTGGCCGTAAACTGCCGGGCCGTGGCCAGTTCCAGACGGGCGACAATTTCCTTGCGCGTGACCGCATCGGCCGTGGCCGTCAGGGCGATGCGCGGCACCCCCGGGAAGCGCCGGGTCATCTCGGCGATCTTGAGATACTCGGGTCTGAAGTCGTGCCCCCACTGGGATACACAGTGCGCCTCGTCGATGGCAAACAAAGCGATGGTCGTTTCATCGAATAATTGCCGGCAGCGGGCCGTGGACAATCTTTCCGGTGCAACATAGACAATGTCGGTCTGGCCGGAGCGCACCCGCGCTTCGACCTGCGCGGCCTCGTCGGCCGCCAGGCTCGAATTCAGATAATCGGCGCGGATACCGTTTTCGCGCAGGGCGATCACCTGATCGTGCATCAGGGCAATCAGCGGCGATATGACCACCCCCACGCCATCGCGGATGACCGCAGGGATCTGGTAGCACAGGGATTTTCCGCTGCCGGTGGGCATGAGCACAAAGGCGTCCTGGCCGCCGACCAGCGCCTCGATCACTTCACGCTGGTGTTCGCGAAAGCGGTCATAGCCGAAAAACTTCTGCAGGATGTCGATCGGGGCCAAATTGCCCATAACTGGCTTTCTTCGCCGGGGGGTCGACCCGATGCTTGATCGCTTCCGTGGTCACGGGGCCGGGCATCGGACCTGCGGCCGGATAAAGTTGCGCCCTTGGGCGCTTGGGGGCCGATATCCCGATGGCAGCGCGGCCGAATGGCTCGAGCGCCGATTGGAAACCCCAAAGGGCGGCAGGCCCGTTCAGGCCTTCAGCGTTGCTTGCAGTCCTAAAAAGATCAACACGGATTGAGCGGATCTTGGCGTTCACCATCTTTGCCCAAGGCCCCAAAGCGCAGCCGCCCGAAGCAATCCGGCAAATGGAAGTTCAATTCATCCACCGGCTGCCAGGCCGCCCAGTGGGGATGGGAGGTCTCATCGCCGCATTTGTAGAAATTGGCCCGCCAGACCTCCCCCTCCTGAATGATGAGGGGACCGGCATAGCGGGCCAGAAGATGCACCGGAAACTGAAAGGCCAGATCCCAGGTGCAGGCCTCGGTCATCTCGGGGTCCACCGTTGCCGGCATGCACGATCGCACCCGGATGAGGCGGCCTTCGGCCGGCGTCAGTGGCCGGTAGTCTCGAAAGCCGTCCGGCGTGCGGGTCGGATCGAGGATATAAGTTGCCAAAAAGGCGCCCCCGCAGTTGAATTCAAAATTGAAATACCCTTTATCCGGGCGCGGCTGGACAAAAAACTCCACGCAGCTGTCCCGGTAGACGGGCGATTGAAATTCGGTATGCACACTGCGAATGTAGCGGTCTTCCACCTGGAAGAGACCGTAGATCCGCTGCTTATCGGCCACCATTTTGACCCGGGTCCGGGGGCGGTGGGCACTGCTTTCAGGCCGAAACTTGTCGATGCACAGGCTCGGCACGCGGCGCCAGGCCGCATCGTTCCAGCCGTCCGGCAGGCGCGGTCGCGGACAGGCCCCAAGCACCGGGTAAACATCTGCGTTCGCCTCCGCAAGCAGCCTGTTGGGATCTGTCATCGCATGCCACCGGTATTGTCCGTGCCTGTTTAGCCGCCGCCAGTTGGTGAGAAAATCGCATTCCCACCCGGCGCCTTTCAATACCAGAGAATGCCCCAAAACGAAATGACCCTCTCCAAACGCCACCGGCGATGCTTCAGCGATGCCCCTCTATTTCCATTCTTCCATTTTATTGCTACGATCAATCGTTATTGTTTCAAGCACGTACGGATAGCCATGGCCAAGGGTCAAACGATTCGGCATGGCGACAATGGATACCCTGCGTCTCATCACTGCGGCGCAGGCGGACAAAGGATGCCCCCTATGCAACGCAGCACCTTGAACAAATCTGTGCTCCTTTTGGTGGTTTTTTTTATCTCCGCCGTTTTTCTGTCCATGATTCGCCCCTTTATGATGGCGATATTTCTGGCCGGCCTTTTCAGTGCTCTGGTCCACCCCATCTACCGGCGGTTTGCGGATTGGTATGGCGGGCGCCGCTCCCTGGCTTCGCTGACCACACTGTCGCTGATCACGCTTTTCATCCTTCTGCCCCTGACCGGATTGATGGGCATCGTGACCGCCCAGGCCATCAAAGTGGGGCAATCGGCCAAACCCTGGGTGCAGCAGCAGATCGCTTCACCAAGCAACCTCTTCGCCCAACTCCAGGCCCTCCCCTTTTACGAAAAACTTCTGCCCTACCGGGATTTTATCTTTCAGAAAGCCGGCGAAATGGTGGGCAGACTCAGCAGTTTCCTGATCGACAGTCTCCAGTCGGCCACCCTGGGCACGGTCAACTTTCTGTTCATGACCCTGGTCATGCTCTATGCCATGTTCTTCTTTCTGATGGACGGCGACCAGCTGATCCGGAAAATTCTTTACTACCTGCCCCTGGAAAGCGATGAAGAAAACCGCATGCTGGAGCGGTTTACGTCGGTGGCCCGGGCCACATTGAAAGGCACAGCCGTGATCGGCATACTGCAGGGCGGCCTGGCCGGCGTGGCCTTTGCGGTGGTGGGGATTCCCAGCGCCGTGTTCTGGGGGGTCATCATGGTACTGCTGTCCGTTCTACCCGGCATCGGCACGGCCCTGGTATGGATTCCGGCCGCCGCTATCCTGGGCGCCAGTGGTCACTGGCCCAAGGCCGTCGGCCTGCTGCTGTTCTGCGGGGTCGTGGTGGGCAGCCTGGACAATTTCCTGCGCCCCATCCTGGTCGGAAAGGATACCCAGATGCATGAATTGTTCATTTTTTTCGGTACCCTGGGCGGCATCATGATGTTCGGTTTCGTCGGTTTCATCATCGGTCCCATCGTGGCCGCCTTGTTCACCACGATCTGGGACATTTACGGCATTGCCTTCAGGGATGTCCTGCCGGCCATCGGACCGCCCCCCAGTCTATCGGCCCCGGACAGCGGCGCCGAGGATCGGTCCGAAGGCCGGGAGGGGCCACCGCAGGCATAATATGGTCGCGGGTGGTTACGAGACCCGCAATTTGTGGCCATCTCGACATGACAGTCGATCAAAGATGTTTTAGTTTTGACTTTATGGATTTAAGAAACTAAGAAACCTCGCATGGCCACATGCTCGACAGACGGCCATCCGGACGATCTCGTGAATCACGTCTAGATGTGGCCGGTGCGACCATCGTTCGTGATGGGCAAGCATGGGTTGTCCAACCGCCAAAAAGACCCCACATCAGGGCAGAGGAGGCAGGAAATGACGGAATACGAAATCATTGCAGACCCAAAGGAATACGGCATCGAGGCGCTGGTGGACGGCTTGAACGGCGGCCCCATCGATTTCCCGCCGGAAGAGCGGCAGCAGTGGGCCACCGAGGTGGGGGCCTTTGCCGACCGTCTGACCGAATTGAGCGGCAAGGCCAGCAGCCTTCAGGAGTGGCTGGCGGGGGAGGCGGCCATCAAATCGACGCCGGCGAGCCTTAAAACTCTCAAGATTCAGCTGTTCAAAATCAATGATGCTCTCGATACGTCGATTAATCTGGTCAACAAGCTCGAGTGCGATATCGTGCCCTGCATCACCGAGAAAAACTAATTTTGAAGCGCGAGGCAATCCCCCCTTGCTTCTATCCTTACGCTGGTGGATCAGCCCACCCCCCGTCATCTCACGGTGCGGTGGGCCGGGCATCAGGGTTAAGGCTGTTCTGGCAAAACCGTCGGCGGG
>JASFFM010000338.1:0-5026 GCA_050124295.1 Desulfobacterales bacterium
CATGCATCCAGCCGGTGGGCATCAATGGTTTCATGAAAGGTTCGGGTGAACCGTCCAAGACCAAAACAGCGGGTACCTCACCCCTCAGCTCTTCGGTTTGTGGGTTATCCCGCCGGCCGTGTCCGAGAGCTGCGGCCGGATCCTGCCGCAAGCCCCCACCCCGGTGGGACGACGGCCCGGTGGGACGGATAGATGGCCCTCGGAACTTTTTTCTCCAAGGGTTGGCACCGACCGGTATGACAGACGGCGGACGAAGATGGCCTGGGGGGGCTTCGCTCCTGACTGGGTAGGGCAGGCGTCCTGCCGTCATGGGCTAGCCCAAAACCCCAAGCGCGTCGGCATCGGCCCGGGCATCGCCGCAGCGACCGGTCTTCAGTTGGGGGCCATGGAGCGCGGGTCACCTTGAAGACCTCGCCCGGATACCGCCGTGGCGTCGGGACGGTGCTTGTCAGCGGCCATCCCGAAGTCGATCAGGCATAGAGGACGCTCTCCTCGAGAATGAAACTGACCGGAAACGGCACGACCTCGATAGGGGTGCCCGTGGCGTCCGGGGCGGCGGTGTGGATTGCCATCGCTTTTGAGACGCCATGTTCGGCCGCTTGGCAGCCGATGCGAAATGCCAGAATCGTGACCAGGAGGTGGAAAATGAACAGGGGCCGCGCGGTGCCCAGAAGGCATCGGGTTTTGGAAAACCGTTTGGACACTCGTTCAGACATCCCTTTTAGGAGGGCCATGGTGGCTGCCGGTCGCATCGCTGGCCGTTTCCAGCACCCGCAGCATTTTCCCGGGCAGTTGCCGGCCGATTGCCGATTCAAGCTTTCGCGCGCATTCGGCTACCTGGCGGATGTCAATTCCGGTGGCGATACCCAGGGTATTCAGCAAATAGGCGGCGTCCTCGGTGGGGATGTTGCCGGCCGCGCCGGGAATGAAGGGGCACCCCCCCATGCCCCCCAGCGAGGTATCAAAATGGGCAATTCCGTAGTCCAGACCGGTGAGCATATTGACCAGACCCGTGCCCCGCGTGTCGTGCAGGTGCAGGATCACCGGTAGAGGCGCCACGGCGGGCTGCAAACGGTCGAGGAGGCGCTGGAGGGATAGCGGGGATCCCATGCCGGTGGTGTCCGAAACCACCACCGCATCAGCCCCCAGGTCGCGGAATCGGGTCAGGATATCCGTCACCCGCTCCGGGGCCACCGCGCCCTCGAAGGCACACCCCAGGGCGCACTGGGCGCCGGCCCGGACATAGAGCCCGTTCTTTTTGGCGGTTCGCACCATGCGGCATCCCTTTTCCAAAGCCTCGGGGAAGGTCAGGTTGGTATTGCGTCGGCTGTGGGTGTCGCTGGCGGATATCGAAATTTCTACCGCACGCAGACCGGTCGCCATGGCGCGCGCCAGTCCGCGCGCGTTGAGCACCAGTCCATGGTAGTGGATCTTGCGTCCCTGGGGCAAACGCTTCAAGAGGGCTTCGGCATCGGCCATCTGGGGAACCCGATTCGGATGGACGAAGGACACCACCTGAAGATGGGTGAGCCCGGCACGGATCAATCCGGTCACCACCTCGACCTTGAGATCGGTCGTAATGGGCCGCGCCTCGAATTGGAAACCGTCGCGTGGACCAACCTCGATCAAGGTCACCTGCCGGGGCCCGTTTTTATTCATCGAACGCCATCTCCCTTGCCTCGTGCTTGATCAACAAAAGACCATTGATCATAGCGTCGCCAGCGACCCAATTCAACCACCAGAACCGTCTTTGCCCCGCGGGAATCCAGAAAGGGCTTGACCCGTTTTCAGGCTAGCGTTACGCTGCCGGCTTATTTTTAGTATGGGTTTAAAAACCGACGGATGGCAACATTGATGACCCGTGTGCAGGATTCCGGGTAACCGATAATCGGATGAACATGAACCGGCCACTTCGCATCTTGCTCCTCTCCTACCGCGGCAATCCCCACTGCGGCGGCCAAGGCGTCTACCTCAAACAGCTGAGCCGGGCCCTCAAGGACGGCGGGCACCATGTCGAAGTACTCTCCGGTCCGCCGGACCCCCAACTGGATCCCGATATCCCGGTTCACAGGGTCGTCTCCCTCGATCTCTACGATCCCGCCGATCCTTTTCGTGTGCCGCAACTTGATGAACTCAAACATCCGCTGAATTTATACGAATGGCTCAACGTGTCCACCATGGGGTTTCCGGAGCCTTTCCTATTCGGCTTTCAGGCGTATCGGTTTCTGCAGCTAAACGGGCACCGCTTCGACGTGGTTCACGACAACCAGAGTCTTTCTTACGGTCTGTGGGCCATCAGCCGCCGCCTGCCGACCCTGGCCACCATTCATCACCCCATCACGGTGGACCTCGCGATCGCCGTTCGGGCGGAAAAAAGCTTCTGGCGGAAATTGAAGCATCTGCGCTGGTACTCGTTTATCCACATGCAAAAACGCGTTGCCCGAACCCTTTCCCATATCCTGACCGTATCAGAATGCGCCCGGGAAGACATCTGCCGAGATTTCCATGTCCCCCGTCAGCGGTTCCGGATCATCCCCAACGGCATTAACACGGATTTGTTTCATCCCCAGCCCCATGTCCCCCGGGACGGTAACCGGATCATCGTGACCAACAGCGCCGACACGCCCCTGAAGGGGCTGGGCTACCTGCTGCGGGCCATCACCTACGTCCGTCGACAGCGAGCGGTACGGCTGACCGTTGTTGGACAACCCAAGCCCAACGGCACGATCGAAAGCCTGACGCGCAAAATGAATCTCGCCGATCTGGTGACCTTTACGGGCCGCATCAGCGATGCCGCCTTGGTTCGGCAGTATGCCCGGGCCAGTGTGGCCGTCGTCCCATCCGTCTATGAGGGCTTCGGACTGCCGGCCGGAGAAGCCATGGCCTGCGGCATACCGGTGATTTCAACAACCGGTGGCGCTTTGCCCGAGGTGGTTGGCGATGCCGGGATACTGGTCCCCCCCCGTGATCCACGATCCCTCGCTGATGCCATCCAAGACCTGCTCGACCATCCGGACAAGGCCTTCGCCATCGGGCAGCGCGGTTACCGCCGCGTGCAGTCCCATTTTACCTGGCCGCGCGCGGCGGAGAAGACCGTCAGGGCCTACAGGGAAGTCATCGATGATCACCGTCGATCTTGACCGCCTCGGTCTCCAACCAGCACAGCGCTTGCTCGACATCGGTTGCGGCAGCGGCCGTCATACCGGCGAGGCTTACCGCCGGCAGGGCGTCGTGGTCTTGGGGGCGGATCGCAGCGTGAAGGATCTGAAACAGGCCCGCCAACGACTCGAATGGCATGATCTTTTAAAGGCGCACGGGGGAGGACGATGGTATTTGGCCGCCGCAGATGTCTGCCATCTACCTTTCACCGACGGCTATTTTGATGCCGTTATCTGCAGTGAAGTCATGGAACATATTCCCGACCATCGCCGCGCCCTCGATGAACTCGTTCGCGTCCTCAAGCCCGGCGGCCGCCTGGCGCTCAGTGTGCCCCGCTATTTTCCGGAACGCATCTGTTGGGCGCTGTCCCGCGAATACCACCGGGCCAATCAAGGGCATGTGCGCATCTACCAGCGCAAAGCGCTCATCCGTATGATCGTGCGCACCGGTTTGACCCTCGAACGGGTCCACTACGCCCACAGCCTGCACGCCCCCTACTGGTGGCTCAAATGCCTGGTGGGTCCATCACGGGATGATTCCCTACCGGTCAACCTGTACCACCGTTTTCTGACCTGGGACATTATGCATCACCCCCGCCTGACCCGGCAGCTGGAACGTTTTTTGAATCCGGTTCTGGGGAAGAGCCTGGTGCTCTACTTCAACAAATCCCGCTGAAGGGCGCCTTGCTAAACGATATAACATGCCGCGACGCGCCAGGAAACATCGGCAAACCGATCCCATCCGAATAATCGATGGGGCCGCTTCGCGGCCGTCACCCAAATGGGGGGCCATGGCCCTGCGCCGCTATTTCAGATCCGGCCGGGGGGATCTCACCAACCCGAGGCAAAGGCTGCCTTTCCCTACCGCAACCGAATACTTGCCGATAGCGCACACTTTTTTTCGCGCTTCGACGGCCCCGCGGGCATGCCAGGATGCCGCTGGGGGCATGCGCCTGCGCTCTCAGGCCGAGCGTATTTTCACCCGTCGCCACGGCGTTGCAAGATGGCAAGGGTCTGCAGGACGCCTAAGTCTTCGAATGCCCCCGAGCGGCAGGCCAACTCGTAAACATGGCGCGGAGCCTGCCCGCCTTCGGCAGGGTCGAAGAAAATGTCGTGGATCAGAAGGAATCCGCCCGGTATGAGGTGCCCGGCCCAAGCGTGGTAGTCGCCGACGGCTGCGTCAAAGGTATGCCCACCGTCGATGAACACCAGACTCAGCGGGGTTGCCCATTGTCGGGCGACCACCCTTGAGTGGCCAACAATAGGAACCACCGTGTCTTCCAGACGGGCTTGTTCGAGGGTGGCCCGGAAGACATGGAACGTGTCGATGCCGCCGGTGCGAACATCCACGAGATCGGGATCACAATAAGCTTCGCCGGGCTGCTGCTCCTCGTTGCCCCGGTGGTGATCGATGGAGAAGAGAATACTTCCGTTGCTTTGACAACCGGCCCCGAGATAAAGAGAAGACTTTCCGCAGTAGCTTCCGATCTCCAGGCAGGGCCCCTGGGTGCTTGCCTGGGTAGCAATCTCGAAGAGTTTCAAACCTTCCCGATGATCAAGAAATCCCTTGGTGCGGGCAACCAGAACCGGGTCAATGGGAAAATCCAAAATGCACCCCGCCTTTCGATGGGCCCCTTTTCCGGCCGACGTGGAGACACCAGTGAACCCCGGGGTCGCCAAGATCCACTCGCTCGGTGCGAGAAACGGCTGAATGTAGGGTCTGCTTGGCCATGGTGCATGCAAAAACAGGCCATCGCCCCAGCGACACCGAATCCCAGCAGGACGCCAAAAGCGTTGCATTCGCTCCGCCGGCTCTATTTTCTATTTTATATCGTCGTAACTGCGAACCAGCACCTCGCGGGGTTTGG
>JASFFM010000339.1:0-5023 GCA_050124295.1 Desulfobacterales bacterium
CGCAGCCGAACCCTTCCAGGGACATGGTTTTAAAAAGATCCAAGAGGAGTTCACGCGCACGGTGGAGTGAAAACAGGCCGTCTTCAATCGTGGTCTGGGGTCGTTCCCCAAACGGTGCCGTCAGTTCCTGCAATGTCGCCTGGCCAAGCATGGATTCGGGCATGAGAATTTCGCGGGGATCAATTCGCAAAGCCTCTTCGGCGGCGGCCAAGCGGTCTTGGGTCTCGGTCAGGCGGAAGGTGCCCGTGGAAATGTCCAGATAAGCCAGGCCCACTTTTTGATCGTGGAAGGCCAGGGACAGGATGTAGTTGTTGCACGTGCGATCGAGCAACTCATCTTCGAGAATCATCCCCGGTGTCAACACCCGGACAACCTCCCGTTTGACGATGCCCTTGGCCTGGGCCGGGTCTTCAACCTGGTCGCAGAGGGCCACTTTGAAGCCCTTGGCAATCAGACGCGCGATATAGCCTTGAACAGCGCGCACGGGGACGCCGCACATGGGAATGGGCTGGTGGTCATTTTTGTTGCGGGAGGTAAGCGTTATTTCGAGAACCCGGGCGGCGGTTTGGGCGTCTTCGAAGAACATCTCGAAGAAATCCCCCATGCGATAGAGCAGGATAGCGTCCGGGTATTCGCCCTTGATGGACAGGTACTGCTTGATCATGGGGGTCAGTTTGGAAGAACGCATTCAGAAAAAACTCGGAGACCGCAAAGGCGATAAAGCAGATTTCGGATGCACCGCAAAAGGTCCGCGATTTTGATGAATCCCTGGTTGAGGCCGCACCGCGGTGCTAACCGGAAGCACTGCTGGAAACGATGGTTTGTTCCGGGTCTTCATCGGCGGCCGGAACGGCCTGGGTGGACACGGTTTTCAAGGCCTCGATTTCGGTTCGCAACTGCTCCGCCTGGGTCTTTTGGGCCTGCAATTCGGCCGTCAGCTGTTTGATGGTTTTATTGGCCTTGTAGTGCCCTAAAAGGCCCGAGAGATATGCAATCACGAGGCCGACAACAAAGCAGGCGGCAAACAAGGCCGCATTATAGATTTCGGGGCTTGTGTAGGGGGCGGTCACCCAGAGATCCAGATCGAAGCGGTGCTGTTGCAGGAAGAAGGCTTTATTTTGCCAACCAATTAAGACCAGAAATGCGACAAGAATGAGCCAGAAGCCAATTTTAACTTTTTTCATCAGGCTGATCTCCCGTTGTGAGGGGATTGGCAGGAGGATGCTGAACGGCCCGTCTGCGCAGGCCGCTCTTGCGGACCGATAGATCTTCTGTCGGTAGCTGGCGCGGTTTTCTGCTCGGGCAATCGAAAGTGTCCCCGCATTTCGTTGATAAATGCGCTAAATTACTCTTTTTGCCTTTAAATTTCAAGCCTTTTTTCCCCGTCGAGCCGCACGATGCGAATGGCTCCCCAAAGGCCCATCTGATTTCCACACACAGCCACCACGCCCTCGACGCCCGGGATTGCACGGGCCCAGGCGATGGTCTGCGGTATGGCGTCTTGACCGAACACGTGGTTGGCCGCCGCCGTTGCCGCGGCGTCGGCCAGCGCGCCGTCGCGGGCAACAATCCAAACGGCATCGGCGCGCCCCCGGCTGAGCGAGTGCCCGACCGTCCCGGAGGAGGTGCAAACCGCCAGAGGTTGCTGACCCGGTTCCAATTGCAAAGCGACCCGCATGCTCAACGGCGATCGGCCGGCGTACAGCCCGATCGTTGCCTTGCCTTTCATGGCCAGATAGATATCACCGCCATTTTCGACGATGAACTCGCGCGAGTGCTCTCCCAGGGCCCGGCCGACGGTCTCGGCGACGGCGCCGGCCACCGCGGCCATTGGGCCCACGCCGGCCGCCCAGCCGGCGGCAATCATTTTGCGGATGATTCCGGGGGCGGGTCCGGTCTGCTCCCAGGGGTTCAGGGTGGTGCGAAACTGAGGATGACGGTGAATATAATTTTCGATGTACCCGCGCTGCTTCAGAACTTCTTCACGGCAAAGCACGGCCAGATCGCTTTCGGCCTGGATCTTTAGATCCGTCTCCTGAACGGTCACCTGGAAAGACACCAGGCGATCCACCCGTGCCAGACGGCGATACGTCCGGCGCTCAGCAATAGGCGTGTGGGATGATAAAGTCTCCGGCATTATCCTGCCATCCATTCCCGACCCAATCCAGCGCACGTGCCAGGGAACGACCGAAATCGTCCCCTGCTTTAGCGGATTTCCACCCGCGGCCTCAATTCCTCAGGGCATTGCCGCAAAAAATATTTGTCGGTCATCCCGGCGATAAAATCGCGAACGATTTCGGCCGGCGAATGATCCTGCATGTATTTTTCATCCATATCCTTGAGGAAGCCGAGATAGATGACCGAGTCCTCGCGTCCCGTCTCGATATCCTTCAAGTAACGCTTGAATAAGATATCAAATAGGTGCTTAATTTTATCGGTATGTTTCTTTATGATAGGATTGAGATAGATACGGTCGAGATTAAACGCTTTCAGGGACCGCAAGGCCTCGGAGACTTCCGGGCTGAAGGCCACCTGGGGTTTTCGAAAACTGGATCGGATGACGTCCGTGACCAGATTGTAAACGATCGTGCCGTTGGTACACCCCAGCTTCGTGACGACATCCCTGGGCAGGTCCGCACGCTCCAGAACGCCCAAGCGAATGGCATCTTCGATATCCCGGCCGATGTAACTGATGGTATCGGCCATGCGCACCACGCACCCCTCCAACGTCATGGGGGTTAGCCGGTGGCCGGGCTGTCGCTTTTTATCCTGCAGGCTTTGGTCGAATGATGCGAAGGTCTTGTCCCAATCGGCCTTGAGCCACTGATTATGGACCTCGCCGTCATGGCAGAGAATCCCGTCCAAGGTCTGCAGGCAAAGATTCCAGCCTTGTCCTTTGCGCTCCACCCGGTCCAGGAATTGGACGCTCTGCACATTGTGCTGGAAAGCGCCGATGCCATGCGCAACGCAAAGTGCGCTGAGAAACTGCTCGCCGTCGTGCCCGAAGGGTGTGTGACCAATATCATGGCCAAGGGCGATGGCCTCGATCAGATCCTCGTTCAGACCTAAAAATCGGCCGATCGTGCGGGCAATTTTGGATACCAATTGGACATGCAATACCCGATGGGTGATGTGGTCGTTCTGAATGAGATAGAAAACCTGGGTTTTGTCGATATAGCGGGTATAGGCCAGAGAATGCAGGATGCGGTCGACATCCAGGGAAAAATCCTGCCGATAGCCGCCGGCCCGGTCCTCCGGTTGGCGACGAATCGCCCGGCAGCTCAATGTGGCCACCGGCGAGAAGCGTTCCGCTTCACGCTGATCCAGAGCAGTTTTCAAAATATCGAGAACGTCAGCATCAAATGGCCCCATTGGCGATCAATGCCTCCATCAATTCGAAGTAGTCGATACCGGCCTTGCGAAACCCCTCTTTACCGTATTTCATATTGGCTTCAAGCACCAGGAACTGTCCCTCGGATTCACAAATATCGATCCCCACATCATTCCAACCGCAGACCCGTGCGGTGTGCAGGGCCAGCGCCAGGGCTTTTTCGGGGACCCGCGCTAGAGAAATTCGCCCCCCGGCGGCCAGATTGCTGCGAAATTCGCCTTTGGCCGCCAGGCGCCAGTAGGCGTGCACAACCTGGTCACCGATGACGACAACGCGAATATCCCTGTCGAGCGCCAGGTATTCCTGAATGTAGGCCACCGCAGATCGCCGCAGGTAGTCGGCCAGATCCGCTTCGTTGTCAACCCGGTAAACACCGCGCCCCAGAGCCGACCCGCGTGGAATTTTGGCAATCAGCGGAAAGGAAAACAAGCGCGTGATTTTTGCCAGCGATCGCTTGCCGTAAAAGACCCGCGTGAAGGGGTGCGGAATTCCCAGCAGGTGAAAAAGCGCCGTTTGTTTGATCTTGTCCTGAACACACTTGTAGGTATGGTAACTGGGAAAAAGCGCCTTGCCCATGGCATCGAATAAATCCGCATAAAAAACGGAAGGATAATAGATTTTAGGCGCCTGGCGAATGGCCTGGATCGCGTCCTCGGGGTAATCAAATAAATTCGTGCGAACGCCTAGCGTCCGGACATTCCGGCAACATCTGAGACGATGCTCCAGGGCGATAACCTTCTTCACAGGGGATCCCCTTGCGACGAACGGGGCCTCGCCAGCCGAGCGCTTCGCACCGCATAACCTCAATCAGACGGGGGCGGAGTAATCTTAAAGAAATCCCGGCTGACGGATGCCGCCGGCCAAGTGCGTTGGACGTCCAGTTCAAGGCTACCGTCCGGTCCGGTCAGTCTGATCTTGACCGGCAGGCGATATCCGTCGATCGTTTGCCGGGCATCCACCCGGGCCGCGTAAAGGCGTTTGCCATGCACATCGAGAAGCTCGGCCGCACTTAATTCGCCGGTATCGCGCGCAATGCTGATGCGACCCACGGTACCGCGAAATCGTCGCTGCAGCAAAAGCACGATGGTGTCCGCGTCGCCTCGACCGGCGGGTGCCATGCGCACCGCATCATAATCGACCTGAGGTGGACGGCCCACCAGCAAACCATACAAATCAGCGCAGGTGATGGCCACCGGCAGAATGCGCGACAAGCTGTTTTTATTGATTTGCCGCTGGAAATATTGACCATCGGCATGGTTTAAGGCCGTCAGCCAGGCTTCATCACAACTCATCGAGAAAACAGGCATGCCGGTCGGCGAACGAAACGCAAACCGCAGCCGACCCGGTTCCGAGCCGACCCATGCGGTACGCTCATAAACGCGTTCGGTGCCCTGCATGGTGACACGCACCCGGCCGATCCCCCGGAAGGCCGACAGGTCGGTATTGACATCCGTCACACGCTGCAGCAAGGCTTGCGTGGTATCGGAGTCGTATTGAATGGGTCTGGGATGTTGGCCCCATTGGCTGCAAGCGGAAAGTCCGACCGTCAGGCCGATCAGCAACAGCCAAGTGAGGACCGAAACGTATTTGCGCGGGGCTCCATCAACATGGTTGCCAATGGCTTTTGGAAAG
>JASFFM010000340.1:0-5014 GCA_050124295.1 Desulfobacterales bacterium
GCAGCGGCTGGATTCTGGCCCCCAAGATTGCCGGTCGCAAAGGGTTCCACAAGGATGTCTTCAAGCGGGCGCTGAAAAAAGGTTTCACGCGCGCCCGGGTGGACGGCGAATTGGTGCCCATCACCGATGGCATGGCCCTCAGCCGTTACCACGAGCACACCATCGATCTGGTCATCGGCAGCCTGCGCAGCAAGAATCGGGAAGTCCTGGTGGACAAGGCCCTGCGGGAGGGCGAGGGCAGCCTGATCGTTCTCAAAGGAAAGCGCGAAGAAATCTTCAGCCGTCAAGGGATCTGCCCCTCCTGCGGGATCGGTGTGGAAAAGCCCGACCCGCGCCTGTTTTCTTTCAATAGCAAGCAGGGGGCCTGTCCCCGCTGCGGCGGGCTGGGCGTCGACGGGGAAGAGGACGACGCGCGTCCCGGAGCCGTGTGTTCGGCTTGTGGGGGCACACGCCTGCGTCCTGAAGCACTGGCCGTGCGGTTGCATAGGCTGACCATCGGGGATCTGGTCCGGCAGCCGGCCCAGCAGCTGGTCAAGCTGCTCGCGCAATGGCGTTTTCCCGATCACCAGACCGCTGTGGCCGAGCCGGTCATGAGCGAAATTCTCTCCCGCCTGCGGCTGCTCAACCGCCTGGGGCTGGGGTATCTGGCCCTGGGGCGCAGCGGCGAAACGCTTTCCGGGGGTGAAGCCCAGCGTGTGCGTCTGGCGGCCCAGCTGGGCTCCAACCTCACCGGGGTCACCTACGTGCTGGACGAACCCACCATCGGCCTGCACCCCAAGGACAATGCCGTCCTGGTGCAGGCCCTTCAAGAACTGCGCGACCGGGGCAACACGATCGTGGTCGTGGAACATGATGAAGAGACCATCCGGGCGGCCGATACGATTATCGATCTGGGCCCCGGGGCCGGCGCCCAGGGGGGACGCATCGTCGCCCAAGGAACGCTAAACGATCTTCGCCAAGCGACAACGTCCCTCACCGGCGCCTATATGGGGGTACGACCGCACGCCAACCAGCCAGCCAAACGCCCCTACCGCAAACACCCTAAAATCAAAGTCCGCGGGGCGGCGGCCAACAATCTTAGGCAGGTCAAGGCCGACTTTCCCCTGGGATGTCTGATCGGTATAACCGGTGTTTCCGGATCGGGCAAATCGTCCCTGCTCAAAGAAGTGGTCTTCAAAAACCTGGCCAACCAACTGCTCGATCGCAACGATTCGGCCGGCGCCTGCCGCAGCATCACAGGCGGGGACCTGATCGACCGCATTCTGGAAGTCGATCACAGCCCCATCGGGCGCACCCCCCGCTCGGTGCCGGCCTCCTATGTGGGATTTCTGGCCGACATCCGCCAGCTCTTGGCCCGAACCCCCGCAGCGCGCGCCCGGGGCTATGCGCCGGGGCGCTTTTCCTTCAACCTTGCCGGGGGACGCTGTGAAGCCTGTCAGGGGCAAGGACACCCCAAGGTCGCCATGAGCTTTCTGCCCGACGTCTACGTTCTCTGCGATATCTGCCGGGGCGCCCGTTTCAATCCCGAAACCCTGGCCGTAACCTACCGGGGCAAAACCATCGGCGATGTGCTGAACATGACCTTTGCCGAAGCCGGGTCGTTTTTTCATGCCATCCCCGCCATCCGCACCCCCATCCAGTTTGTCTGCGACATAGGCCTGGGCTATCTCAAGCTGGGACAACCCAGCCCGACCCTCTCCGGGGGGGAAGCCCAGCGGATCAGGCTGGCTCGCCAGCTGGCCAAACCCGGTCGGGGCAAAACTTTTTTTATCTTGGACGAACCCACCACCGGCTTGCACCCGGCCGATGTGATCCGTCTTCTGGACGTGCTCCAGAGTCTGGTGAACCAGGGGCACACCGTGGCCGTGATCGAGCACAACCTGGACTTTATCCAGGCCGCGGATTACCTCATCGACATGGGTCCGGACGGCGGAGACCAGGGCGGCCGGATCGTTGCCCGGGGGGCGCCGGAGGAATGGCTGAAAAAGGGGGTCGCCACCCACACCGCCCGGGCGCTGCGGCGGATGGTGAAGGCCAAAGCGGCCGACCGGGGCTCGTGAGCCCATAGAGGTGTGATGTTGCCTTCCCGATGCCATATTTTCTTATGGCGGCAACGACTCAGGAGACATTTAGGCGTGGGAATGATGATGTATCTTATGACGATACGAATAGACGTCCCGCATACCATGCGGCGGGGAATGCACTCGCTGTCGCGGTTCAATCGGCTTTGCGTATGTTCAAACCAGTCGGGTTAGCAATCGGTCGCTCCTTGACGCGCCTTCGCCCGGTGCCTGATACGTCGGTAAGCCACTTGATCTCTGGTGCGTATACGGCTTCCGAGGTCAGAAAACCCGGCATCTCCACCCGTTGGACCCTTTGTCTGTGGTTTGAATACAACAAGTCGCCTTTGGCGGAAAAGGTAAAGCCCGTAATCGAGGTTGCTGCGCTGAACACCCGCTTCGGTCTTCCCTTTTCGACTTTATAGAGTGCGGCCGGCACGCGGTTGCCGTTGCTCAACCATAAACGGCCCTTACGGTCGAAAGCGAAATTGCCGGCCCAGAAACCGCCGATATCACGCAGGCGCACCTTAAAGTCAAGTTTGGCCCGACCCGCCTCCAGTCTATAGATCTTTCCGTCGCCACCGGCACCGCTCGATTCACTGAAGTAAAGCCGCCCTTGACGGTCGAACTCGACATCACGCGTGTAGGTCGTATGCGTAAATATCTTCACCTCGCGGCCGCCATCCAGGCGGTAGATAGCGTTGTCGTTGGCATTGGAGAAGTATATTTGACCACTCGGTGAGACGGCCACCGAATAGAGTCTACCGCGGGGTCGCACATAGATCTCACGCAGACGGCCATCTCGAACTTCGTAGATGCGGCCCGTGCTGTTGCCGCCGTCGGTAATGTAAAGCGGCGGCAGGGTGGCGCGCGGGCTGGCCTGGGCACCGAACAGGGCACTGGGTTTTCCACCCGAGAGCCTCTCGAGCTCGGCCTGTTGTGTGCCGGCGTCTACCCAGCGCATCTGCCCCACAAGCATCGCCCAACCGATATCGACACTACCGCTTTTCAGGCCACCATTGGCGATACCGACGACCTCTCCGCTCCAGGTTAATATGGGGGCACCCGAGTAACCATGTTGAATCGCACCGCTCAAACTTAAAATGGTCTTTCGGACATCGGGACTGCCGCGATCCTCGAGTTCCAGGCGATAGTCATCCGACAACGTGGTGCTCAGGGGCCGCAATGGCGGTATATTGGGCTCGACACGGTGGCTGAACTGGTACCCCAGTCCCTGCGGATATCCCAGAACCCGGAGTTCCTCATTCTGATATTGATTGGAATAGTCAATGCCCTGGCCGGAACGATCCAGTTGAGAAGAAACCAAAAAAGCCGCATCGCTGGCGATGTCAACCTTGGTGATCCTTAAATCGCGGTAGGCACGGCTCAGGTTGAAGGCGGCAATTCTGGAACAGCCCACGACGCCGTGCAAGGCGGTGACGATGCCGACACGACCGTCGACACGGGCCAGAAAACCGGTCAGCACTCGGTCCCCGCATTCGACCCGAAAAACATCGCGGCAATCGTCCACATATTCCCCGGTTCCCGTGGGCGGTGGCGGCGGGCACACATCTGCCGCAACCGGAATACCGAAACACATGAGCACCAGCACCGCAATGACTATTTTGGTGCGCATATACCCTCCACGACGCGTTTGAGGGTTTGGGTGTCAGAGATATGGGTTTCGAGCAAGCGCCCCCATTCTCCTGTATTGTATAGCGTAGTGCGAAAGGCCTGTTCGTTGGCATCGCGAGCCCGAGCCCTCAACCGGTCGCAGTGCTCGGCGGTGAGGTTGAAGAGCACGCCCTGCGCGGTTGCGTCGGTGCGCACCGGCGCGTCGGCGGGTTCAAAGATCTGATGGGTGCGGGCGACGATACCCAATGGCGCCCCAACCGCGATACCAAGTATGAGGACCGCGGCCGGGATTGCATTGACGGCTGAGAGCCGGTCAGCGGCGGTCTTGTCGCCTGGCTTGACGCTGGAGGCCCGCAGCCCGGCGACAAGACCGCCGGCGATGCCCACCAGGCTCGCCAGGACGGTGGCAATAACCGGTGAAACCGACAGGCCCGACAACCAACCAATACCGAGACCTGCCACCAATATGGACAGGATCTGGATCATTGTTTAAATGCGGTAAATGGAGAATGGTTTTAAAGGCTTTTAGAAGTCAGCAGGCGCTTTGGCAGGGCAACACAGTCAGCCTCTCAATGAATGACGGCACAGGAAACATACCCAAGACATACCATATTTAAAGGGAAGGTCAAGTATTGCTAGCCCGCCATAACCCGGTATCGGCATCGCGCGGAATCATTCGGCACGGCCGAGTTCCGCAAGTGCGGCTCATTCCTTAAGGCTCGCCAGCCATTTCATCCCGCCTGGTCTATTATGGGGATGTTGGACTTCATATCGAATCATCTTAAAACTTTTCACTCTTTGCGAACAATCATTATTGATTTCTAATCATTTGATTTGATGTTCCATGGGAGCTCTTCAGGGGCGGCATTACGCCATTCCTCGATTATGCTTTGTGCTTCGGGAAGGTCTTTCTCAGATACACGGATCAGGCCCCAGCCATATTGAGCTTGGAAAAGGCCATCATATGCCGTATCGTGAAATGATTTTATTTCCGCATAAATGCCATGTTCCGCTAAAACAGATTGGATGACATTTGCTTCTGCTTCGTTCTCGGGCTTCATTAATGTTTTCAAGGGTGTGAGTTCCTTACTTCCGGGGGGAAAGGCGTCTTTGGTTTTTCCTTGGAACTATAAGCTGAGGGGCGATTTTGTCAAAAGGGTAGACCTGACCCCGTCGTTTCTGACGACAGCTTTGAGCGCGGCGGCTTATTGCCGTCGCTGTGAAGGCTTTGGCTGGGGTCAATCAGTATTGAATCCTATTCGCCTGGTCTTTGGTGGAAGCTTTGGATCCATGAGTTGTTTTATAGCCTCAACCAAAAC
>JASFFM010000341.1:0-5002 GCA_050124295.1 Desulfobacterales bacterium
GGATTTCATTGGCCAGCTCGAAGGCCTCAACAATCTTATGCCCTTCGCGGTCCAGGCCCGGAATGATCAATGCCGGGCGTATGCGCTGTGACCATCGCCTGAAAATACCGCTATGACCGGGGTCTTCGATTTGGAGTATCCCCAATAGGGAATACGCCGCACCCGCCGTGGCCATCAGGGTAATGATTTCCGGTGAACATCGCAGTGCATTGAGAAAAAGATCCAGCTCGTTTCGGGTCCATCGGGGGCTGAAGACAATCTGACTGATTTTTCTGAAATAGCCTTCAAGCTTCCATTGATCGGCCCGAGCGTTATTGATCAATGCCACCGCCGAGAAGGCTTTGACGGCGGCTGCCTCCCGGGCGACCTGTCGGTTAAAACTAAGGTAGCGCAGATTTTGGGTTTTATCCGGCATACCGCTGATAATGAGCACCTCCTTCAGGGCCTCGCTGTCAGGCCGGAAAACGCGATGGGTGGCCTCTATGAGGTCGTCGATAAAATTTGCGCTCATCGATTTAACACTCCTCTTTTATACAGATACGATCAGGCGCTTGTAACCGAATCCTCGCATACGATGTTGTCCGCGCCTAGACCTCGATATGGCGGCACTTCATTTGCCCATCATCGATTTCGATCAAAGCCATGCTGGCTTTAAACCCCCCCCGTGGAAAAGAGGCACTTCCCGGATTAAGGTATAGCACGCCTTGTTTCTTGTGAATGGCCGGGCGATGCGTGTGGCCGCTGATGACGATTCGAATGTTTGCCGCAGCCGGATCCAAGCTGATCTGGTTGAGGTCGTGAACCAAATAGATCCTTATGCCGCCCACGTCTACAAAGTCTTCCGTCGGTATGTCTTGGGTCCATGCGCCGAAATCCATGTTTCCGCGAACGGCAATCACCTGACCGGCCTTTTTCAACGTCTTCAGCAGATCAGGACTATCCATATCGCCCGCATGCAGAATAAGATCTGTTCCGGTCAGAATGTCGATAACCTGCTTTTCGATA
Source organism: Desulfobacterales bacterium (assembly GCA_050124295.1). Taxonomy (GTDB): domain Bacteria; phylum Desulfobacterota; class Desulfobacteria; order Desulfobacterales; family UBA5852; genus JABZFP01. The sequence goes on from JASFFM010000341.1 coordinate 1,006, forward strand.
TGACCATGCGTATCGGATAAAACCCCTATTTTCATGGTACGCTTCGTTTGCCCGGGTTTGCCGACCTGCGGTTCAGTGCGCATGGGACAGATTGTCGGCAAAGACCAGTAACAGGCCACTCAGATTGGGGGGCATGTCATCAAATTGGATTCCGATCACCTGGGAATCGCCCACTTCGGTTGTAATGACCTGGGACCAGACGATGGCCCCCTTGATATTCAACGTTATGGCCCCGTTTGAAGGACTCATCATAATATTAACCGATTTGCCGATGAGCCGTCTCGATCTTGTGGGATAGATGCCCTCATCTAACACCAAACAGGCTCCGCCGATGGACAGATCTTTGGCAAAACCGTTAAGCTTTAGCACCGGATTGGATTCATCAAATGCTAGCACTTCCAGAGCGACCGTGACGGGGATCGCTCGACGGCGGGTTTTTCGGCTGACGCGGGGCGCCGGTGCCCGCTTGCGCTGATTTGCAAACATTTCCGCGATTGCGGGGCCTACGGAAGGAAACGTGTTCCGGATTTCGATCAGATTTTCTTTGGTGATTTTTACCAGTTCGACCCGGGTCGTGGTCTCGGTGGAGGATTGGGAAAACTGTTCCTTTTCAAGGGGGTATATTTGTCCAAAAAACTCTGTTTCCACGGTTTCCAGCAGTTGATCTTTTTTTTGGGTAAGGTTGATCGGCGGGTAGATGCGACGGCGCAATTTACCGGAGACGACCATATACAGATTGCTTTCCGGATCACCAAACTTTTTGACCATTTTTCCCGCTGGCAGCACAATTCGTTCCAAGCGGGTTATCAGCGCGATCAGCTCTCGGAAGGAGAGGGCGGCAAAAAACATGGTCAGCGGAGTGGCCCGTGGATTGTTTTCGATCAGGCGGTGATAAAATTCTTTGATGGCGTTGAAAGTTGGGTTTTGGATCTGCCATTGGCGCATCTTGGCGACGACGGCCTGGAGCACGAAACCGGAGGCGACGAATAAATTGGCTGTTTTTTCATAGAAGTCCGCGGCGGCGGCATAGGCCTTACGCTTCACCAGGAGGTCGGACAAAGCGCGATGCAGATGAGGATTGCCCGGAAAAATCTTGAGCATGCTTTGAAACTCACCAATGGAGTCGATGGTGATCGTCCCGTCGATGATTTGGTTGACAATGCTGCTCTGGAGTTTGGCGGCTTCGGTCAAGCAAGGCTCCCTGATCTAGCGGCGTTTGCGTTTTTTTTTCTTGGTCCGACGGGGTTTGGCCCGTTTTAATTTCTGGGCAATCTTGGCCTTTTTTTCTTCCAGCTTGCGTTGAATCGATTCACGGTATTCGGTGATCGCTTTGAAGGCAAAATAATAGCCTCCTGCGGCCAGAGGTAATCCGACGACGATACCGCCGACCAGCAGAATGCCGATAATTTCCGGTGCGCTGCGGAGCGTATAAAACAGCGCATCCAAGTTGAATTCCAATGGTAGTTTGTAGCCGTCCTGGATAAAAAGTACTTTGGCGCCGACAATATAGGTGAGACCGTAGATGAACGGTGCCGTTAGCGGGTTGGAAACCCAGACGGCCAGAGCGGCGGAGAATTTGTTCCACTTGCAAAGCGCTGCCAGGGGAACGGCGATCGCCGTGTGCAAGCCCATAAAGGGGGTCATTCCGACAAACAGACCAAGCGCAAGACCCAATGCGATTTCTCTGGGATTCCCACGTATTTTCAGAAATCGATGGTATGCCTTTCGTATCGGCGTCATCCAGCGGCGATGGGGGCCGCCTGGTTTATTCTGAGGGATATCTGCCGGCATATATCGCCATTTGGCCCGTCAATTTCAAAGGCAGTGCGGTCGAGGGTGTGCTTGCCTCGATGGCCGCATCGAAAGATTGTACTGGTTGAGTAGGGTGCCCATTGCCGCTGGTAATCGATGCCCGGCTCTGCCTGGTGATGGCCGAAGCAACCGTTTTATTGAACCATTTCGCTCCCGTTTTGTAAAGTGGTTCTGGAAAAATAACGGCCTGCAGGAGACGCCGGGAGCACCATCGGGGGAGGATATATGGACCTGGGGCAAGGCTCATTTTGAGCCCTAAAGAAGCACAATCCCAAAGCCTGGCAGACGGCGGCGGTCGTGGCCTTCCACGGTTGAACAACCGGGAGCATACCTAAGCGATGGGGATGACCAGAATGAGCCCTGGTCTTGTTTGGTTTTGCGATGCGGTCCGGCCGCGCCAAGTACGCGTCGGCAACCAGGGGGCGCTGGGCAGGTGGTCCCTGGGCGTCCCCCATCCTCGTGGAGGGTCTCGTGGTCCACAAAGGGATGACGGCCACCTCTGGCATTGACGGTCGTCCTTGATCACGGGTCTGAAGGGGTGCACGATCCCCCCAGGCGTGAGGCCGACATCCGACCGGCGCTCGATGTTCGAGGTGCGATTAAAAGTGGATAGGGCAAGTCTTTTATGGTATGGAAACGTCGCCAAGCGCATCAAATGTCTGGGAGAATCGATGCTTGAGAAAACCTGAGCCATCTGAACCGGCATGCTTTCAAGGAAGCTCTCAAAAGCAGATGGGGGTATATCGAACATTGGTTTTCCCTCCGTCGCAGCCGGGCGACACCCCGTCTAACCGGCTTTTAATACCGATTTGGAGCTAAGCATAGAGGAGAAAAAATGAAGCGCATAATTCCCATTTTGTTCTGTTTATCGCTGATTCTAATGCCCTTTCCGGCCGAAGCGCAACGCTACCAGATTTCGGTAAGCCAGTTTGTGGAGCATCCGGCCCTGGATGCCGTCCTCAAGGGCTTCCAGGATTATTTGGCCGCTGAAGGTGTCCAGGCGGATTATCGGGTGCACAATGCCCAGGCCAACATGGCCACCGCAGGTCAGATTGGCACCCAGATTATGGGCGAAAAGCCTGACCTGATTCTGGCCATCGCCACCCCGACGGCGCAGGCCGTGGCCCAGGCCCTCAAAAAAGCGCCCCACATGCAAAAGACGCCCTTTTTATTCACCGCCATCACGGATCCCGTCGAGGCCGGTTTGGTAAACGATTTGCACCACCCTGGAGGGAACATCACCGGTGTTTCCGACCTCCTGCCTCTCGATGAACATATGGGCATGGTGATGCGCTTCTACCCTAACCTGCAGACCCTTGGGGTGTTGTACAATGCCGGTGAAGCCAATTCCCAATCGACGGTGGAGGGCATCCGGGCCATCGGCCAAAAAAAGGGGTTTGAGGTGGTCGAAGCCACGGTATCCAAGTCCAGCGACGTCTATCAAGCCACCAAGAGCCTTGTCGGCAACGTCGACGCCGTATTCATCCCGACGGATAACACGGTCGTATCGGCCCTCGAGTCGGCGGTAAAGGTCTGTACCCAGGCCAAGCTGGCATTGTTCTGTGCTGATGTGGACAGCGTCAAGCGCGGTGCGGTGGCGGCCATGGGATTCGATTATTACAAGCACGGCCGTCAAACCGGTGCCATGGCCATGCGCATTTTTCAGGGGTCCAATCCCGGAGAAATGCCTGTTGAATCCCAGCAGGACCTGGAGCTGCACCTCAACCTGGCCTCGGGCCGCCAGATGGGCGTCACGGTTCCTGCGGCGATTCTCGCATCGGCCGATAAAATATATGACTAGCAGGATCCCAAGGTCCTAAAGATGTCCTTGTATGCTGCGATCGGCGCTGTCGAGCAAGGCTTCCTCTACGGCATTATGGTCATCGGCGTCTTCCTGACGTTTCGCGTTTTGGATTTCCCCGACCTCACCGTGGACGGCAGCTTGCCCTTGGGTGCTGCCGTATCGGCGGTGGCCATTACCCACGGCATGCACCCGTTTACAGCGCTGGGGCTGGCCATGATGGCCGGATTTTTGGCCGGTACGGTGACCGCGCTGCTGAATACCAAGCTGAAGATCCTTCATTTGTTGGCGTCCATATTGACGATGATCGCGCTGTACTCGATCAATATTCGCATCATGTCCGGGCCCAACGTGTCCCTGCTGGGCGTGGCCACCGTCATTGAT
>JASFFM010000342.1:0-4996 GCA_050124295.1 Desulfobacterales bacterium
GGTGGTGGCCCCGGAGTTCGAAGAGGGTTCGCTGGATATCCTGGGGCGGCGCAAAAACCTGCGCGTGATCCGCATTCAGGCCATTGAGAAGCTGCAGCGCTTCGTGGGGGAGCGGGTGGTGGATTTTAAGAGCCTGATCGACGGCGGCATCATCGCCCAGTGGTCGTTTGCCCCGGTCACGCTCAAGCCTTCCGACCTGACCCTGGCCAGCACCGAATACCAGGGCAAGACCTTCACGATCGCCCGTGAACCCACTCCCGCCGAGCTGGACGATCTGCTTTTCGGCTGGCTGGTGGAATCCGGGCTCACTTCCAATTCGGTGATTTACGTAAAGGACCGCTGCACGGTGGGCATCGGCACCGGCGAGCAGGACCGCGTGGGGGTGGCCGAAATTGCCCGGGACAAGGCCTACCGGAAGCTGGCCGACCGCTACTGCTTCGAGGAACTGGGGATAGCCTACAACGAGCTTGAAGACGAGGCGAAGAAAGAGGCCATCAATGACCGGGTTTGCGAAGAAAAGGGCGGTCTGCCCGGATCCTCCATGGTAAGCGATGCCTTCTTTCCCTTTCGCGACGGCGTATTGGTGGGGATCCGCGAGGGTGTCAAGGCGGTGGTGCAGCCCGGTGGGGCCATGAACGACTGGAACGTGATCGAGGCCTGCAACGAAGCCGGGGTGACGATGGTGTTTACAGGCCAGCGCAGTTTCAAACACTAGATTCCCCGCATGCCCTACACGGAAGCTTTCGGCCCGGGCGGTGCGCTTGCGAGCTGCCGGCCCCCCGACCTGTAGTGGCCGCGCCCGCGGGCGTCAGATCGCCGCGGCCTTGCCTGAATCCGAAATCTACCGCATACGGCGCGCGCCGGTCAGTATAAGAAGAGCCCATTTCTGAACAGAAGAACAGCATGACGTTTGACCATATCCCGTCATTTCGGCGAAAGAGGCTGAGCCGCAGTTCCCAGAAGACGCCGGGAATCGATTTTGTCATTCCGGATGCGATCCGGAAGACATCACCTTTTAGTCGTGCTACCATTCTGGAGGCCGGAATCAAAGCCTGTCCCGGACAGCGGTCCGGGGTCCGGCAGGACGTACACAAATAAGCTATTTTTCTCAATGATGACCCAGTCTCGAAAGCCGGAATTCATTAAACGCTTTGAAGTTTAGATGATCTCACAACTGGCCTTTGGACATCGGGGATCCGATCATCCGAAGCCTTTATTGACGACGCCACCAAAATGAGGGGGAAAACCATGAAAAGAATAACTTGTCTGCTACTCGTGCTTGGTTTGACGGTTGTGCTGGGCTGCGCAGAAGAGAAACCGGAGGCTGCGGCCAAGAAGATATTCGAAGCGCAGGTCGGTGTGGCCGGCCACGAGGGCCTGGATCTGGATACATCCGGTCTCGTCTACAACATCACGGAACAGGGCGATAATAGCGCGACGGTGGAAGTCTCCGGCAATATGGCCGTGAAAGCCTCCATCCCGCTGGTCAAGGAGAAGGGACAATGGGTGCTGGCCATGCCTTCCGAGCAAACGACCGCGAAGGAAGCGGAAACGCATTGATGGCCCCAATGACGTCATTGAGATGATCGCCCCCGGCACAACTGTACCGCTAGGCCGATTGTGGCGTCATGATTCATATGGAACAGTTTTGTTCTTTAACATGCCATATCAGTGCCCTGAAATAATATGTTAGCTGATGAATTGAGACATGTGAAAGACCGAGAAGCACAATTAATGGGTATTTTAAAAATAGGACATGAAACCTCCATTCGGGGCGAAGGCATTTCATTGGCCGAGGCATTGGAGCGTACAGGTTATAAAAGTCTTCGTAAAACTTTCGCTCAAAATGACTTAACGGCAATTATCTTGAAACACCCCGAAATTACATCCGAATGGCTGGCCTATTCAGAGGATAAACGCACTGGCGGCGGTTGGTATATTTTGGCTAAAGGGGAAATCGGTCAAATAGATAATCCTGAATCGATAAAACATTTCGACGCAATAGAAGAAGCCGTCTCTGAGTATGTTGTCCGGGAATTGGATTTCTGGTCTACAGTCAAAAAATGACCGATAACCTTTGGTTGGTGTGGGACCGCCGGGGAACGTGGCCCCACTACCAAGCCCTTGTGCAGAAGGTCAGAACGAACCTACCCCGAACATTTCATGAAACGACTGATATCCGCTTGCTTGGATGAATTGGTTTCGTGTCTTAAGGGGAGGTTGCGCTAAATGGGTCTGCTACCCCTTTGTGAGCGCTGCATTGCAGAACGCAGCACAGACCATTTCCACCCTGCGAGCAAGCCTGCGGCATCCCTTTCCGGCGTTATCAGAAGCTTGCGGTCGCATGCGCACCGCGGCGCTTCGCATTAGCTTGTCAATGGAGGCCTCAAACTTGTGCAATATCCGGGCTGAAAATTAAACAAGGCAGTCACAGACCTGGCGCTGACCAGTTCAGCCTTCGACATGGACCGCCCCCCGGGAATGGGGTCATTATCAAAAAAGCTGTAAAGGAATACATCCGACATGGATAGAAAACAGATTCATAAAGAGGTACTGGAAGCTAAAACAACCGAAGAACTCATGGTGGCCTACGAAAAATGGGCAGATCAATATGATTCTGATCTTTTGACCGAAATGGGTTACCAAGCACCAGCGATGACAACAGCCATATTCAAAAAACACGTTAACGAATATGATGCCAAAATTCTGGATGCCGGCTGTGGAACCGGAATTGTCGGGACGCTGCTGAAGCAATCAGGATTTACTTCTGTTGACGGATTGGATTATTCACAGGAAATGCTGCAAAAAGCCAATCAAAAACAGGACTACAGCGCACTAATCAAGGCCGATCTCACGAAACCCCTGGACCTGGATAGCAACCAGTATGACGCAATTATCAGCGTTGGTACATTTACCTTGGGTCATGTTGGCCCCGATGCTTTTTCAGAACTTGTCAGAATAACCAAGCCTGGTGGCACCATCTGTTTTACAGTCAGGCAGGAAGCCTGGGTAGAGCATGAATACCGCCAGCGAACCATGGACTTTGAGTTGGCTAAAAAGTGGGAACTCAAAGAGATGCAGACGATTGCCTACATACGGGAAGATGGCTCAAGCTGTAAGGTACTGGTCTACGAAGTTGGGTAAGGACCTGAAAATTGGCAAGCCAAGAATTTCAGGGCTAGCGTGCTTAATTTCAACCGGCCGGTCAAAGGGATCAGGTCTGCCTTTGGCCTTTTTTTATGGTTTTATGTGTTTCTCCCCAGGCCTAAAATCGCTTGATCCAATTTGTTGCCCCTGATGGTTGGGAATAATCGTCTGATGCGCAAAGGAAGCGTTGCGAAAAACGAGAAAGAACTCTCCAAGAGCCAACGGTAGCCTTTTCAAATGATCGTCTATTTCAAAAATCGGTGACGCTAAAATCGATCACTTTGCCATCGCGGCATTAAAGGAGACCTGGGGAAGACAATGGAGAATACTTTCGCCAAACAACCGCCCCTTGGCGCCAATTCGGCCCATTCCTGACGCAGCGCATACCCTTTCCATCCGGCGGGCAAGCCTGCGGCGTCCATTTTTGGCGTTGTCAGGCGCTTGCGGTCGCCCCGCTACCGCGGCGCGCCGGAAGGCCTTGTCAATCAAGGCCTCAAAGGCGTGAAATATCAGGGTTTGCCCCCCGGCGGCATCCCAAACAGAGGCATGCGGCCCATCTCCTCCCCGGGGTTGCGATGGTGCAACGGCCCGCTTCCGGTAGCGGCGCATTAACGCAATGCTACGATTGGCGATGCTTCAATAACGCCCCTCTCGATTCGATATCATTTCCTTAGGTTAAGAATGATGATGCCCAATCGAGCCCTTTGGCACAAACTGTGCTGCTATTGCGATCGGAGGTGATCAAAAGGAGCCGGGGAAATGAAAACCGCATTCGCCGTTTGGAACAACCGCATCGCACCGGTCTTTGACGTAGCCCGGCGCGTGCTCCTGGTCGAATCCGATGCGGCGCGAGGGGTCGCCCCAACTCCTGTCCTGCTGGCCGGCGACCAGCCGTTGCAGAAAGCCCAGCAATTGTCTGAACTGGGTGCGGACAACCTGGTCTGTGGTGCGATTTCGCGCGCCCTGCAGGCGTTGCTGACCGCACGGGGTATCCGCGTGGTCGCCTTCGTGGCTGGTGATGTAGAGGACGTCATCGACGCCTGGCAGCGGCATAACCTGGAGGTCAAGGGCTATGCCATGCCGGGGCGCCGGGGGAACAGGCACCCGCGGTCAAATCGTCAACAACGAGAGGAGGTTCCTATGGGAGGCTATCAAGGCGGCGGGGGGCGCCGGGGAGGTCGTGGGCAAGGCGGGCAGGGCCGCTGCCGACAGGACCCGCAGCAGCCAAATACACCCGCTAACGCCACTACGCAAATGTGTATCTGCACGCAGTGCGGTCATACGGAAACGCATGAACGGGGTAAACCCTGCATGCAGAAAAAGTGCTCCCAATGTGGGGCCCTCATGTCACGTCAATAGTATAAGGAAGGTGTATCATGCCGAGAGGAGACAAAACAGGACCAAGGGGAATGGGGCGGCAGACCGGTCGCGGTGCCGGCTACTGCAGCGGTGAAAACAGGCCCGGCTATGCCACCGCGGGAAGCGTTTTCCGATGCGGTCCCGGGTTGGGACGCCGGCGGGGGTTCCGGGGAGGCGGAGTGGGGCGCGGCTTTGGGGCGTGGATCGACCGCCCGGGGGAAAGCGCCTGGGAGCGAGGCCGGTCGTTTGGAATCGACGCGGCGTCATACGGCCGCCGGGAGCCCGAAATGGAAAAGCGCCTGCTCGAACGTCAGGCGGAAGATCTGCAAATGCAATTGGATGCGGTCAGGAAGCGAATCGGGGCGATTGATGTCGCGCCCACATCTTCGTGATCGCCCGGGAATTACCGCACGCTTGAAGGCCGTGCCGGAGAGGATACCGGCGCGGCCTTTTGTCCGCTCCCGCCCCACAACCATGCCCACCCTGCTAT
>JASFFM010000343.1:0-4953 GCA_050124295.1 Desulfobacterales bacterium
CAACTCCTTCCCGCCGTCGCGACTGGTGCTCTACGCCGTGGTCACGACAGGCCTGGTGGCGGTTCTCCTGTGGGCCCTGGGGCGGGCCTTGCGCACCGCCCAGCGCTTTTTTCAAAACCCCTGGGCACGGCGCGGGTTCATGACCTTGTCGCTTGTTCTGGCGCTCCTGGCGGGCCTCTACCTCAACGGGCGCTGGCCCCCGAATCTTCCCCCACCGGCCACCACCTTCATGCCGCGCCTGATGGCGGAAGCCACCTTTATGCGCAACCTTCGCGACATCCGGCAGCAGGGTCTTTCCGCCGTGCAGATGGCCGAGGCCAGCATCCCGGACTACCAGACCCCCCTGGCCGGGCTTGGGGGCCGCAACGTCTACCTCTTCCTGATCGAATCCTATGGCCAGACCCTGTTCGGCCATCCCGGCCACCGGGAGCAGTTCGCCCCGACGCTGGCGCGCTTCGAGGAGGCGCTCGAGCGGGGCGGCTACCGCGTTTATTCCCGCTATATGCGCTCGCCCACCTTTGGCGGAGCGTCCTGGCTGGCCTTCGGGACGCTGGAAAGCGGGGTGTGGCTGCCCAACCAGCTGCGCTACGGCTACCTCGTGGCCAGCCGGGTGCCGCCCCTGGCGACCTATTTCGAGAAGGCCGGCTACCGAACCGTATCGGTGATGCCGGGCACCACCATGCCCTGGCCCGAGGGTCGCTATTTCGGCTACCAGAGGGAATACCACGCCCGGGATCTGGACTACCGCGGGCCGGTCTTCGGTTTCGCGCCCATGCCCGACCAGTTCGTGCTGGATCGCATCTACCGCAAGGAAATTCTCCATCAGCAGCGTCCGCTCTTTATCCGCTACGTACTCGTGAGCACCCACGCCCCCTTTCACCGGCAGCCGCAATTCGTGGCCGACTGGGGCCGGATCGGGGACGGTTCCGTCTACCACACGCTGGACCCGATCGTCTTTCCCAACAACTGGCCCGACCTGACCGAGGCTTTCGGGGCTTTCCTGACCGCCATCGACACCGAGTTGACGGTTCTGGGGGACTATCTCAACCGGTTCGACCACGGCGAGGCGCTGATCATCATCCTGGGCGACCACCAGCCCAACGCCCACATCACCGGCCCCCGGGCCCCCTCTCTGGTGCCGGTGCACGTGATCAGCCGCCGGGCGGAACTCCTGGCGCCCTTTCGGCAGATGGGATTCGTGCCCGGCGTCGTGCCTCCGGACACGGAACCCTTCGGCGGCATGCAGGCTTTCCTGCCCGACTTTTTGGCGGGCTTCAGCCGTTGAAGCGCCGGCGCTGGCCCCGGTGCATTTGCGCATATCCAATTCCGCCCCAATCGGCGGGATGATGACGAGCGCGCCAATTCAAAACAATCGATGCCAAGGTGGGCTTCTTTACCAAATCCGGTGATGCCCGGGAATTGGACGCGACGTCGGATGGGGAGGCCTGCGAAGCGCGAATACACGCCAATCAACAGGCCATCATCCGTCAGCAGGCCATTGGCGTTGCCCATCGATATGCTGCGATTAGCGAAAAAGGGTTGAATCGGGTCGCTATCTCCATATAGATTGCAGCAGCAGGCCGCCGGAGTGAACGGCGGAGGCGACCGTGTCAGCAACCCTTGATTGGGCCGCAGCGCGTGGCCCGGATTTTTCACCGGTTTGAGGCCTCCCATTCAAGGCCTTGCGGCGCAATGCGGCAGGCATGCCACTGTATGCGCCTGATCACGCCGCCAAGGGATGCCGCGGGCCTGCCCGACGGGTGCAAAGGGTTTGCGCTGCGTTCTGCAATGCGCCGCTGACAACGAATTGCCGGACCCATTTAGCGCAACCTCTATCTAAGACGGGAAACCAATGCCTCCAAGCAAGTGGGCATCACCATGTTCATGAAAGGTTCGGTTCAGGAAGTCCCCTGACGATGTTTTCCGGTTGGCCCCGGCACGGCGGGTAAAACGACGGCTCGCCATGGCCGGGTTTTTTGCGGTCACGCCTTCCCGCCTGTCGGCAATTGCTCCGCCTACCAGCAGCCCCTGGTGCGGTAAAATCTGGTTCGGTTTCGACATCTCCCCTGGCGACGGCGCCATCGGGGGTGGGAGTCATATTCATGCCCACATCTCCCCTGAAGCAATTCGGCGCGGCACTGGCCAAGGCCCTGTTGGGGGCCTGCCGTGATTTGGCTCCCATTGTCTTGGTCATCGCTCTTTTCCAAGGGATCGTGCTGCGCCAGCCCTTCCCTGAATTGTTTTCGATCTTGACCGGGTTGGGCCTGGTGATCGTCGGACTGGCCCTTTTCGTCGTGGGACTGGACATCGGGCTCTTCCCTCTGGGCGAGGCCTTGGCCGAAGAATTTGCGCAAAAGGGAAGCCTTGTCTGGCTGTTGGTTTTCGCCTTCATGCTGGGGGCGGGAACGACGGTCGCCGAGCCGGCGCTGATCGCGGTGACCCGGGAGGGTGCGGCGGCCGCCGCTGAAGCCGGGCTGATCGACAAGCTGCCGGCAGCGATTGAACGCTATGCCCTTGGGGTCCGGTTGACGGTGGCCCTGTCGGTGGGGGCGGCCATCGTTATCGGCGTGCTGCGGATTCTCAAAGGTTGGCCGCTGCCCTTTCTGATCGTCGGCGGCTATGTGCTGGTCATGGTCATGACGCTGTTTGCACCCGCGGAAATCATTGGATTGGCCTACGATTCCGGCGGTGTGACCACTTCCACGGTCACCGTTCCCCTGGTGACGGCCCTCGGGGTGGGACTTGCCCGCACGATTCGCGGCAGGGATCCCGTCACGGACGGATTCGGTCTGATCGCACTGGCGTCGCTGACCCCTATGATATTCGTCATGCTCTTCGGGATGGTCGTTCATTCATAAGGAGAGAAGAACTCAGCCATGGAATTCCTGTTCGATCCGCTCCTGCTGCTGCTGGCCACTGCCAAAGACGTGGTGCCGGTCCTGGTTCTATTGACCGTTTTTCAAACCTTGGTCCTGAAACAGCCGATACCCAGACCGGGCAGGATTATCTTCGGTTTCGCCCTCGTACTGGTGGGGATGGCCTGTTTTCTGGGCGGTCTCGACCTGGCCCTTTTTCCCGTCGGCCGTAGCATGGCGACCTTGCTTACGGAGGGGGCGCAGAACAGTGGTGGCGATCAATGGACGGCCTATGGTTGGGTTTACCTGTTTGCTTTCATGGTAGGGTTTGCCACCACGATCGCCGAGCCGTCACTGATTGCCGTGGCCCACAAAGCGGAAGAGGCCTCCCGGAAATCGATTTCTGCCTGGGGGCTCCGGTTTGCGGTTGCCATCGGTGTTGCCGTCGGCATCGCCCTTGGGACCTTTCGCATCGTCACCGGCACGCCGCTGTACCTATATATTCTGACCGGCTACCTCATCGTGGCGGTTCAAACCTTCATGGCACCGCGCATGATCATACCCCTGGCCTACGATTCCGGCGGTGTTACGACTTCCACGGTCACGGTTCCGCTGGTGGCGGCTCTCGGCCTGGGGCTGGCTTCCAATGTACCGGGCCGCAGCCCGGTGCTGGATGGTTTCGGACTGATTGCCTTTGCCAGCCTGTTTCCGATCATCAGCGTGCTAGGCTATGCGCAGCTCGTTCAATGGCGGGTAAGGCGCAAAACCCGCCCTTAGACCCTGAAACCCGCTGTGTTCTTGCACGTCCGCATGGCAGGCTAAACGGCCATAGAACTGGATCGCAGGGACGGATCGCCATGACGGCACATCAGCAGGAATATTTCTGACAGGAGGGGCGTAATGGCATATAAATGCATCGTCGCAATGGTCAAGCCGAATTTAACCGATAAGGTTGTGGATTCGGCCAAAGGTGTCGGTGCCACGGGGGCGACAATCATTGACGCCTCGGGCACGGGCGCCCGGGAGGCCAAAACATTTTTCGGTCTGAGTCTCGATATCCGCACCGAAGTGATTCTGTTCCTGGTCAACGAAGAAGGGGTCGCTCCGGTGCTCGCGGCCATACGCGAAGCCGGTCGCTTTCACGAGCCGGGAACCGGAATTGCGTTTGTCCTGGCGGTGGAAGCGGTCATCGGTTTTGAAAGTCAGATGCCTAACGACCGGCATGACTGAAATCGCTTTCATCCCCAGCTGTCGAAATTCTCCCCGGCCGGCATGGTTCAGCAACGCTGAGCAGGTGGCAAACCAAGCAGACGGCCAACCGGTTCGCCGATGCGAGGGCCTTCATGCGCGGGGGCTAAATCGGCGGGCAAGTGCTGGCATTGTTGCTGTCGATCCCGGGGCGCCGCCCTATCGTGCTCCGGTCCCCTTGCACGCTGGCCAAACCTGGAACCGAACCCAAAATCGGCTCCCGGATCCGATGGCCCATCGCCCGATGACCGTGGGCATCTTTCAAAGCTTGACGGTCACTGGTATATCTGCCGGTCGGCCATTTCCCGAATACGATCCCCCAGCAGATTGAACGATAAAACCGTAAAAAACATGACCGCGGCCGGGATGAGGCTCACGTGCGGTGCGTCGGCGAGCACTTCCTTGCCTTCGGCGATCATTCCGCCCCAACTCGGTGTGGGGGGCGACACACTCAATCCCAGAAAGCTCAGAGCGCCCTCGGCGACGATGACCACGGCCGCGATCAGCAGACCGTAAGCGAAGGTCGACGGCAGGATGTTCGGCAGGATATGGCAGAACAAAATTCGTCTGTCGCTGGCCCCGATGGCCCGGGCGGCGACGATGAATTCGCGCTGGGTCCAGGACAGGGTCCCGGCCCGCGTAACCCGGCAGAACGCCGGTATGCTCAACAGGGCCAGGGTGATGATAAGGACGGTTAAGCGCGCACCCCAGAAAAGCGTGGCCGCCAGCAGCAGCACCAGCCCCGGAAAGGCCAGGATCGTATCCATGACTGTCACCACCAGGATCTCCAGGCGGCCACGATAGAACCCGGCCAGCAGTCCCAGGATTCCGCCCACGACAAACCCGATGG
>JASFFM010000344.1:0-4920 GCA_050124295.1 Desulfobacterales bacterium
AGCGCGTTTGTCCTGGTCGATGGTTTCCCGGCCCTTGATCATCAGTTCGTGGTAAGCCTCGTTCTTCCACTGGGTGCGGATGGCCTCAGAGGCCAGCCCGTCGAAGAGCACAGCCAGGAAATTGTCCGGGTCGCCGTTGTCGCCGGTCCAGCCCAGCTGAAACAGGTCCATGTCTTCCGGCTGCTCCCGCTGACGTTTGAGATAGGTGCCCCATTCATAGGTCACCACTTTGGCTTTGATGCCCACTTTGGCCAGGTCCGCAGCCATGGCTTCACCGATCTTGACCCCATCGGGGTTGTAGGGACGCGGCACCGGCATGGACCACAGATTGATCTCGCCCAGGCCCTCGCCGTTGGGAAAACCGGCCTCGGTTAGGAGCTGCTTGGCGAGTTCAGGATTGTATTCATAGCCTGGAATGCTCTCGTTGTAACCCCACATGGTGGGTGGGATGGGGTTTTTGGCCACTTGCCCCATGCCCTGATAGAGGTTGTCCACGATGGCCTGGCGATTGATGGCATGGCCGATGGCTTTTCGCAGCTTGACGTTGCTCTTCCAGGGTTCCTTGGTGTGGTTGAAGGAGAGGTAGCCCACGTTCATGCCCGGCTGGGTAGGGAGGATCAGGTTGGGATCTTCCTTGGCCAGCGCGATGTCCTGGGGGTTGGGGAACTGGCAGATGTGGATGTTGCCGGTTTTCAGTTCCAAAAAGCGAACCGAGTTTTCGGGAATGGAACGAAAAATAACTTTGTCCAGATACGGTCCAGCGTTTTTATCCCAGTAGGCATCGAATTTTTCGAGGGTAATGCGGTCATCTTTAACCCAGCTGGCGAACTTGAAAGGACCGGTGCCAACCGGGGTGCGAAGGAATTCCTTGGGGTTCTTCATGAAAGCCGTGGGGCTGATAATGTCGGCGAAATCCATGCCCATGTTGGCCAGAAAAGGCGCGTTGACCTGTTTCAGCTTGAATACCACCGTGTGCTCGCCGGTGGCCTCGATGCTGCCCACGATATCGTCCATTTCCATGGACACCCAGTACTCCGGCGGTCTTTCCTGAACCGGGATTTCCCAGCCCTCGCCGAAGTATTTGATCTGGCGGTCTTTCATCATGCGGCCGATGGAGAAAACCACGGTGTCCGCATTGAAATCGGTTCCATCGTGAAATTTGACCCCCTTGCGCAGATTAAAGGTGTAGGTCTTGCCGTCCGGTGAGATGTCCCAAGACTCGGCCAGTCCGGGCTCCAGGGCAGTGGATTCATCGGCGTAGGAAACCAGCGCCTCATAGATGTTGTCACAAACCATAAAGGAGTTGCCGTCGGTTTCATAGGCCGGGTCCAGTCCGACGCTGTCACCGCCGCGGCCAAAAACGAGAACCTTTTCGGCGGCAGGCGCGGCTTCCTGCGGCGCCTCGGCTTTTTCAACGGCCGCTTCTTTTGGGGCTTCGGCCTTTTCTTCCTCCTTGCCTCCGCAACCAGTCAAACCAAAGGCGAGAAGAAGGATTAAGACCCCCATCAAGCTTGTTGCAGAAAGTCTTGTAAGGGTTTTCATTTTTCCTCCTTGAGATGGTGGGTTAGTGTGGCTAACAGGGGATTTGCATCGTAAGGTGTGGAACATGTATTAACTAAACGAGCGAAACCCAAATGTCAAAATAAAACCACCCGATGGAGTTGATTGAATCAATTCCTTGCTCTAAGGTTGTGCGCAAGGGTTTCTGTTCCTCTATC
Source organism: Desulfobacterales bacterium (assembly GCA_050124295.1). Taxonomy (GTDB): domain Bacteria; phylum Desulfobacterota; class Desulfobacteria; order Desulfobacterales; family UBA5852; genus JABZFP01. Next base: position 1,719 of record JASFFM010000344.1, read on the forward strand.
TGAATTGAACGCCACAGGCAACCTCCCAGGGCAATAAGAGGAAATGAGGTGACCATTTTCGCAAAGCTTGCAACCAAACGGATGGTGACCGCCTTTTGGGGCGGTATTTTTGTTTGCGGGTTCCATGGGGGCTTTTTCGGTTGCGCGCTAATGCCCAGCGCCACACGTGTTGATGGATACCAGACGCAAAAACGCATTGTCTGGCAGGGCACCCTCACGGTCAATCATGGCGTCGATATCGTGCGCTTGATCTATTTTGGTTACGATCGCAATGGAGATTTAAAGCCATTGTCAAAGGCCACCGTCTGCAGAGGTGTTGATCTCTTGGAGTACAAATGCCGATTGCCAGACGGCCATTGGGACTACAGGCCGTTCTTAATACTTTCGGATGATAATTTCGACTGCTATGCGGAACGCGCGCTATACGATTGCGACGGTGACGGCATTTTCGAGCACGTGACGGAGATTTCGGGGCCGACCATATCGCTTGAATCCATCGACGCTGCCCATCGTGAGCTTTTCAACGCCGATTGTCTGGAATCCCGAAGGCCGTGATAAGCCTGATCCATCCCCGGAGGGCTCGATTGCATACCCCCCCCTGGAGGATCAGATGGTCGGTTTCATTTAAGCCCATTCCATTACGCTGACGCTGGGAGCCATTACGGTTTATGTTGCCCTGATGGGCCGATACACCGTCCACGCCACCGCAAGCGCCTGCTAACGCCGCAAAGGGATGCCCCAGGCTTGCCCGCCGGGTGAAAAGTTGACGCGCTCCTTTCCGAAATGCGCCGCACACCAAGGGTTAGCAAACACATTAGCCCAACTTCCGTTAAGACAGGGAACCTATGCATCCAAGCAAGTGGGCATCCATATTTTCATGCCATGTTCGGGTTAAGTCGGCACAGCGATCGATCTCCTGCGGTCGGCTGTGGGTGGAAGGGCTCTGAGTGCGTTGCCGCCCTAAATGGGTAAGTGCTTCCATGTTCGCCTCCGTATGCAATCGGGCCGATAAAAACCAGCATGCTTTGGGGCCCGCGCTTCAGGCGGATGAAGATCGGCCCCGCAAATGCGAACTAAAATGGTCCCTCTGCCAATCAAGCTTTATCCCGGCAGGGCCTGCCGGTGGGAGCGCGTCAGCCAAGAAAATGGGTTGACTTGCCATCTAGATTATGAGAATCAGCCGTTTGGTTTTAATTTTCGTCTTTCGGGCCGGCCGACAAGAATCCGGTAGTCGGTTTGTTGTCATTTGGGAGGTCTCAAACCTTTGGCAGCTGATACCAAAAAAGACAATACCGTCGATTATCAGGCCTTTTCGCCGTTCAAGCCCTTCGAACCGCCAAGCCCCGCCAAGCGCGCTCCCCTGCCCTACATTTTCACCTTCTGTGTCTGCATGCTCACCTGGTTGGTCTTGTCCGGCAAATTCGACTTCTTTCACATTGCCTTAGGGGTCGTCTCCAGCGCCATCGTCACCGCCACATCCGGCGACATGCTGCTCAAGGCGCAGCGCATCGGGGGACTACCGGGCAATTGGCTTAAATTTGTCAGCTATATCCCCTGGCTGCTGATCGAAATCTTCCGGGCCAACATGCACGTGATGCGTCTGGTCTTCCATCCGCGCATGATGGAGCTGATCGATCCGCACATGGTCCGATTCGAAAGCAAGCTGGACGATGAGATGGCCCGTTTTATTTTTGCCAATTCGATCACCCTGACCCCGGGTACGATTACGGTATATGTATCGATTTGGGGCAAATACACCGTCCACGCGATCGACCGGACCTCGGGCCAGGGCCTGCCCGGCGAAATGGAAGACCGGGTGGGCGCCATTTTTGGTGACTAATTCATGCAGGATATTTTTCTATATGCCGGCATTTTTTTGGCCAGTCTCATGGCCCTTTCTCTTTATCGGGCGGTGTTCGGCCCCACTGTTCTCGACCGCCTGATTGGCGTCAACGCCATCGGTAGCAAGACAACGACGTTGCTGATTTTGATTGGCTTGATTTACGAGCGCGTCGATATGTTTGTGGACATCGCGCTGGCCTACGCCACGCTGAACTTTATCGCGGTGTTGGCGGCGTCGCGCTATTTCCAGAAAAAGAAGGGTCTCTTCGACGAGGCCGAAAGCCGCTAACGCGATAATGCTGAACGGCGCCAGGCCCCTGGCGGGTCGGCTGAGGATGACGAAATGAGTTGGCTTGACATTATTGCAATCGCCATGATTGCCTTCGGTCTTTTTTTCTTTCTGGCCGGCGCCGTCGGCATTCTGCGCTTTCCCGACTTCTATTCGCGCCTGCACCCGGCCGGCAAGCTGGATACCATGGGACAGTTTGCCTCCATGATCGGTATAGCGCTCTATCTGCTCAACGACTTCAGCCTGGGGTCGGTATTGACGGCTCTCAAGATTCTGCTGATCGTGGTTTTCATATTCATTACCAGCCCAACGGCCACCCATGCCATCGTGGATGCCGGTGTGCGGGCCGGGATGCTGCCCTGGACCAAGGAAACGCGGGAGGGGCAGCGATGATCTGGCCGATTGATCTCATCATTATGGTGCTGGTGATGGCCTGCGGCATCGGGGCCATCATGGTGCGCGACCTCCTGGGCGCGGCCATCCTTTTCGGGGCCTACAGCTTCATGATGTGCCTGCTGTATGCCATTATGGGCGCAGTGGACGTGGCCTTTACCGAGGCTTCCGTGGGCGCCGGCGTCAGCGCCGTCTTCTTCGTGGCGGCCGTATTCCGAACAACGCGGAGGACCAAGGATTGAGAATCGTAGCGCTGATCACGGTCCTGCTGCTGGGCGGACTGCTATTTTACGGACTGCCGGATTTTCCCGATTGGGGCGATCCGACATCGCCGGCCAGCACCCACCTTTCCCCCTACTATATCGAGCATGCGGCCGCCGACACCCACGCCCCGAACATCGTCACCGCTGTTCTGGCCGACTACCGCGGCTACGATACCATGTTCGAGACGGCCGTGATTTTTTCGGCCGGTCTGGCCTGTTTTTTTCTGCTGCGCACCTTCCGTCAGAAATCGGATCAAAACCGGCTTTTCCGGCATCTTCCCACAGGCGTGACCCTGCGTATCCAAAAGGGCGGCAAGACCCCCGCCGGCTCGGAGGAATTCGAACCCATCGATTCCCACTGGGTGCCCTACGACATGATCGTCAACATAACCTGCCGCCTGATCGTGCCCTTTGT
>JASFFM010000345.1:0-4909 GCA_050124295.1 Desulfobacterales bacterium
GCCCTTCTTGAGGGCGGTCAGTTGATAGATGCCGGGACGCAGCAGGTAGTAGTCCAGGATGCGCGGGGTCAGCAAGGCCCCCCGCACGGTGACTTTCTCGGGTTCCGGCTGGATTTCGAGCCGCAGCTGGCGGGCCGTAAAAACGAACCACACGGCGTATAGCAGAACCCCCGCCAGACAGGCGGCGATCAGGCCAAAGGCCATCCGGCGGCGGGACGGTGGGGGCGGGGAGGAAAGATGGGACGGTTCGAAGGGGAAGGGGGTGATGCTCTCGGGTTCCGAGAGGTCCGGTGGGGTGGTGTGCGGCGAGGGTTTTCCAGAGGGCGGGGTGGTGCCCGGTGTTGTCAGATCTTTTTCGTGCATTGCACAACAACCTGAATGGGGCCCTGGCCGGGGCGGACCTGGATGGTTTGGCGGACGTCTTGGTATCCGTCCCGCGAGCCCGTGATGGTATATGTTCCGGGGCGCAATTCCACCGTGCGCGAGAGGAACTGCCCCAGGCGACCGATACGGTAGATGGTGACCTCCGTCAATTCATCGGAGGTCACGGTGACCGATACGGTTGCCTGGGCATTTTGCACCATTCGGTCCAGGGTTGCAATCTGTGATTGCAGACGCGGTCCCTGGGGGGTGACCCGGCGCAGTTCGCCCAGCAATTGCTGGGCCTGTTCGAGATACGCATCGCTGCTCAGGGCGTCCGGGCGACGCGTGTAATAGTCGACACGTTTTTCCAGGCGCAACCGTTCTTCGGCGCGGGCCGCGCCACGGATGGCGAACTGAATGGTTGGATCGATGGCCAAAACCTGTCCATAGTGGCGCAATGCCCGGTCCCAGACCTCACCCGTTTCAGCCTCTTGGGCCTGCTGCTGCAGGCGGGCGATGCGATCGTTGCGGGCGGCGGTGTCGACCTGGCGGATGGCATCCAGGGCCTCCGGCGCTCCGGGCTTGAAGGCCAGGGCTTTCTTGATTTCGCGTCGGGCCTCGGCATAGGCCTTGCGATGAAAGGCGGCCAAGCCGGTCGACATGTGATGGTCAAACTGAGTTTCCGCCACCCTGCCCCGGATGCGGGGCACGGCCGCTTGGGCGGGGGCCCAATCCGGATCCAGCGCCAGGGCGGCCTCGTAATCCGCCAGCGCCAGGGCCAGATTGCCGTTCGCTTCATGGTCCTGTCCGGCTTGCATCAGGGCCACGACCTGGGCCACATTTTTAGCCCGTGCGAGCCCCTTGCGGGCAACCGGGTTGGGGGGATCGATCTTCAGTGCCAGGCCAAAGGCTTCGGTGGATCGGGGGCCGTCACCCTGCTCCAGGGCGCTTTGTCCCTCGGCGAGCAACCGGGTTAGAACCTGGGGGGCTGTCGCCGCCAGGCGGCGGGCCTCTTCGGCGGCCGCCTCGTACTGCTGGACGGCCAGGCCGTAATCGGCCTGCAGAAAAGCCGCATCCGCCGTCTGGGCCTGGCTGGCGATGGCCGCGAAAGCTTCCGGCGCCCATTGGGGGCCGCCCATGGCTTCCAGTTCGCCCAGGGCCTGGCGCCAATCGGCCAGGGCGTCTTCCGCCGCCGGTTCGTCGCCTGCCGGCGGTTCGGGGGTCGCCACCGGGACCGGGGGAGGGGTGCCTGCAGCGGGTGGCGCGGCGGGGCGCGCCTCCGGGGACGGTTTGACCACCAGGGGATTTTGGGCCAGATAATGAAGCAGTCCGGCACCGCCCGCTACCAGCAGAAGGGCTGCCAGGCCGAGGAAGACAGGCCCTCGCCAGGATCGGGCCGGCGTTGGCGCCTTGTCCTGGGTGTCCGGGGCGGCGAACGGTTGAGGCCTGATGACCGGGGCGGCGGGCGCGTCGGCAACAGCCTCCTGGGCCGCATGCGTTGCCTGGGGCGGGATGGTTTGGCGGGTCTGGTCGGCCAGCAGCGCTTCCATAAGGGCGGCCACGGCGACCATGTCCGCGGGACGCTCCTCCCGGCGTTCGGCCAGCATACCAGCGATCATATCGGTCAGTTCGGCAACAGCCGGGGGTAATGAATCCAGGGCTTGCCGAAAAGCGGAGCTTCCGGAAGGGCGATTTGCGAGGGCATCGCCCGGGGCCAGGGTTTCCAGCAACAGGATACCGAAGCTATAGATGTCATCGGCCGGGTGCGGCGGCAGTCCCCGGCGCTGCTGGGGGCTCATGCAGTCCTGTGACCCGCCCGTGTGACGCGTGGATGGATCGGCGTCGATCCGGTAGACACCGGCAATACCGAAATCGGTCAATCGGGATCGGTCTGTCCGATCCATCAGGATGTTGCCGGTTTTCACGTCCCGATGGACCAATCCCTGCTGATGGACGAAATCGAGGGCCCGGGCGATGGGGACCAGAGGGCGCAGCCGGTGGTCCCAGGGGCGCTCGCCCTGTCTGATCCAATCATCGAAGCTGCACCCGTCCACCCAGGCCATGGAGATAAAGACCGTCTCCCGATCTCGGTGAAAATCATAAACCTGAACGATGTGCGGGTGGGTGAGACGGCGCGCCAGACGGCATTCATTTTTAAGGAATTCCACCTGGGCGGGTGCCGAAGCCAGCGCGGGATGCAGCAGTTTGAGGGCGATGTCGATACCCAGATCACGATCATGGGCCTTCCAGACGTCTCCCATGCCACCCCGCCCCAGGGGCCGGGATAATTCGAAGCGGTTCAATAACACATGGCCCGGGCGGGCCTGTAAGGGGTCTTTCGTCGTCATGCCGGAAGCGGTCATCCTTTTCGGCGGTTGCCGGGTGCGCAGGACAGCGATGCAGTGACAAGGCCCCGGGATTATCGGGTGGCCGGACCCATGGCCCGTTTTCAGGCACCGGGAGCTGGGGCGGGGGCAACGTCGGGCGGCACGATACCTGTTTCCCGCAGGTAAATTTCTTTAAGCAGTTTGCGCCACTGATGGTATTGCTCCTGGGCCGTACCGGACAGTTCATGGGTCTGCCCCTGCAGGTCGAGGACAATCGGTTCCATGTCGGCCCCAAAGGATTCGCTGAGTTCTTGAATGGCGGCGGAATGCATTTCGGCTTGTTTGGAGATGTTGAGGCCGTCCAGAAAGACCTGACCGCCGCCCACGACCAACAAACCCGTCAGAATATTGGAGGAGTTACCACCCGCGGCCACTTCCATCGCGATGGCGGCCGCAATCAGCAGCACACCGCCGACCTGGCGCAGCCAGGCCGAGCGCTTGACTTCGGCCCGTGCCAGGCGCTCGGTAAGGTCCAGTTTACGCCAATTTTCATACGCCGGCCACATGCTGGCATAAAAGCCGTCATAGTATTGATTGAGGGTGTCGACGAACATGTATTCCCGCTCCCGAATGGTCAACAGGCGCTGCATCATGGGGTCATTGCCGGCCGGAAGGCGTTTGGGGCGCAGCTCGCCATCGTCGTTTTCGGCCAGGTATTCGTCATAGGCCTCCGGCGCGAAATCCCTGGCGAATTTGAGTTCGGCCACCCGCCGTATCTCGAGGACTTGCTCCGGTGTGAGCAGTTCGCGATAAGCGGCCATGTCGTTGGAAATCGTATTGTAGAGATCCTGGAAAGCGTCTTTCTGCCAGGGGATGTTATCCCGGTAGTTCTCACCGGTGGCTTCGATCTCGTAAGCCTGCTGGAACCACTCGCGCCCGGTGGCATCCGTAACCGTTACCCGCAACACCAGGGTCTGGCCGTTGGATTCCAGGATTTCCCCCTCCACGATTACATCGTGCGCCTGGCCGGCCTCGGGCAGGACGCGAACCGCCCCCCATTGACCGCTCTGCTGCAGGGTGTTGCGAACCTGACTGGGAATGAAGTGGCGCTCGGACTGTCGTACCCTGGGATGGGTGCCCTTTTCCTGAGCTTCTTCCTCGCTCATTTCAGGGCTGCTGAAAACCACCACCCCCACATCGAGCAGCTCATCTTCGGGTATTTCGTAGTTCGCAATCTGGATCCCGGTGGGGGTGACCTCGCGGGCGCTATAGGAGGCGCAACCGCTGGTAAGCAGGGGCAGGCTGTAGACGGCCAGCAAACCAACGGCCACCCATCGTCGGGGACGGCCGGTCCGCAAACACCCGCGTGCCGCTAGAGCCCTTTTTTGTATTCGTTGTATTCTTTCCACAGCTTTTCTCTCAAAACGGGATCGGTTTCCTTCTCGGCCGCTTCGCGCAGTTGACGGGCCACGATGTCGTCATCCTGCGTTTCCGCTTTTTGGGCGGTCTTTTCAGCCGATGCTTCGCTGCCCTGGCCCGGGGAGGATTTGGATGCGCGTTTGGCCCGATCCATACCGCCGCCGCTTTCCTGTTGGCCGGTATCCTGGCTGGCGTCGCCCGAGTCGCCTTCCATATCTTCCATGCCTTGCATACCGCCTTCGGGTGCATTTTCTCCGGAAGGCTCACCGCTCTCGCTGCCCGATTCGCCGCTTGCCATCCCGCTTTCGCCCTCGCCCGAGCCCTCACCGCCCTCCTCCCCGCCGCCTTCACGCAATTCCCGGGCGGCCTGGGCGGCTTCCTGGGCCAATCGTTTCATCTTCAGCTCGGACTGCACACGTGCCAGCTCGCCTTCGGTGAGCAGGATGTCATCGAAAGCAGCGATGGATTCGTCCAGTTCCCGCTGGAGGGCTTGTAGTTCGTCGAGTTCTTGATCTTCCGGAATCGCGATGGAAGGCGGCGGGAGGCCAGGATTCGCTTCGCCGCTGCCGGAGGCTGCTGCCGATTGTTGCAGGGCCTGCTCGAGCTGTTGAACCGTTTTTCGTTTTTCTTCGGTGAGTCGGCGGACACGATCCAAATAGGTTTCATACAGGGCAATGCGATCCCCGGAGGCATCCCCGGAAGCGCGGTAGCGTTCCAGCTCGTTGAGGATACGCTGCTCGGTGGCCACACCGATCTCCAATTCGAGACGGGCGGCGGCCAGGCGGTCTGCCAGGGAGGCC
>JASFFM010000346.1:0-4884 GCA_050124295.1 Desulfobacterales bacterium
GCCTTGCCGTGCTGCACGCCGCCTGGAAAATGGAAACGGAGAGTCACAAGGCCGCCCGCCAAGAAATTTCCCTGATCAAATTTCTGACGGCCAATGCCATGCTGAGGGTCATCGATCGCGCACTGCAAGTTCACGGCGGGTTGGGCATGACCGACGATACGATGATTGCCTTCTGGTACCGCCACGAACGCGCCGCGCGCATTTATGACGGCGCCGACGAGGTGCATAAGATCTCGGCCGCCAAACAGATCCTCAAGGATTATGTCTAATGGGATCCTGATGCGCTCGGATAACACACAAAATGCACCCCGCAGGACACCAAGGAAAAGATGTATTTTTCCTTTGCAAAGCATGGATATTGGAGGTTCATTGTTAAAAATGGAGGTAAATTTGAATATTCCAGGTGTCTACATTCAACCGCGAAATGGGGTCGCTACCCGCTAACCACCACAGTGAGACGCCTCGCGCCGAGCGTCGGCGGGACGGACGGGAAAAAGCGGGGCAGAAAATGAAGCGACCATTTACAACACCATATTGGATCGGTGTAACCTATCCAGGTCCTCTACCGCGGTGGCGATTTAGATCAAAACTTTAGAAGGGAACGATGACCATGGCCCAACTCATTGCCGATCGGCGCGACATCGATTTTATTTTGCACGAACTGCTCCGAATCGAAAACCTGACCGAAGCGGAACCCTTCGCCGAATTCAACCGCAAGGCCTTCGATTTGATCCTCGACGAAGCCCGGCGCTTTGCCATCAAAGAAATGCTGCCCACTTACACGGATGGCGATCGCATCGGCGTTCGTTACGAAGGCAACGGCACTGTCAAAGTGCCGGACAGTTTTCACCGAGCCCACAAGCTCTACCTGGAAGGCGAATGGACCGCCCCGGCCATGAACCCCGCCTATGGCGGCCAGGGGCTGCCCCACTCCTTGGTCGTTGCCCTGGACGAATACTTCATGGGGGCCAACTGGGCATTGAGCGCCTATGGTTCCATGGGCGCGGGCACCGGATACATGATTGAAAAATACGGCACTGAGGAGCAGAAGGCGACGTATCTGCGAAAACTCTACTCCGGCGAATGGGGCGGTACCATGCTGCTCACCGAATCAGAGGCCGGATCCGACGTGGGCAACCTGTCCACCAGTGCTGTGCGCAATTCCGATGGCACCTATTCTCTGAGCGGCAGTAAAATTTTTATCACCAATGGCGAACACGACCTGGTGGATAACATCATCCATCCTGTTCTGGCACGTATCGAAGGCGACCCGCCCGGTACCAAGGGGATTTCCATCTTTATCGTACCCAAGTATTTCGCCCGTGCGGACGGCCGCTTGGGGGATCGCAACGACGTCATCTGTACCGGCGTGGAAGAAAAGCACGGCATCCATGCCAGCGCCACCTGCAGCATGGCCCTGGGGACCAAAGGCCAGTGTATCGGATTTCTCCTGGGGGAAGAGCGACAGGGCATGGAAATCATGTTCCAGATGATGAATGGCGCCCGCCTGGGCACCGGGCTGCAGGCGTTGGCGCATGCTTCCACGGCCTATCTATACGCCTTGGATTATGCCCGCCAAAGAATTCAGGGGCGTGACCTGAAAGATTACAAGAAGCGCGACGCCCCCCCGGTGGCCATTATCCGCCATCCCGATATCCGTCGCAACTTATTGTGGATGAAAGCCCACGTGGAAGGCCTGCGGGCATTGATTTACTACTGCTGGAATCTGATCGATCGGGCCAAGCTGGCTGGATCGGTGGAAGAGCAAACCCGACTGATGGCGCTGGCCGGCCTCATCACACCGATCATCAAAGGCTATGGCAGCGAGCGAGGCTATGATGTCTGTGTTCAGGGCATCCAAGTGTTCGGAGGCGCCGGATACACCCGTGATTATCCGGTTGAGGCCATTGCCCGGGATTGCAAAATCACCACCATCTTCGAGGGGTGTACCGGTATCCAGGCCCTGGATTTGCTGGGGCGCAAACTGGGCATGAACGAGGGGGCTGTTTTCATGGATTTCCTTGCCCGAATGAAGCAGACCGCGGCCGCCGCCAAAGACCTGGCCGCTACGGCCGACATGGCCGCTCGTTTCGGCGCCGTGGTGGACGACCTCGGTCGTACCGCCTTTCAGTTGGGGCAAACCGCCATGTCACCCGGCTTCAAAACAGCCTTTTCCCATTCGGTGCCCTTTCTGGAAGTCATGGGGGACGTGCTGATGGCCTGGATGCTGCTCTGGCGGGCCACGGTAGCGGCGCAAAAATTGGAATGCGCCACGAAAAAAGACCGCCTTTTCTACCAGGGCCAGCTCAAGACCGCGAATTTTTTCATATGCACCCTATTGCCAATCACGCGGGGCAGGATGAAGTCCATCGAAGAATGCTGCGACGCGGCGATCACCATCGACGATGCGGCCTTCGGCGGCTAGGACATGGCCTGGCCATTGGCCCCCCAAAGGTTGGCGCAGCGGGCATGCAAACCCGCTGAAATTGGCTGGACACGAATCAATCATTGCTGGTCCAAACTTCTCCTGATTCCCGGCGGAAGAATGGCCCGTGATCAGGCATCGCATCCGTGTCCAACAGCCTTTATCAGCGCCCGGCGATTGGCCGGCGCGTCAGGATCGCAATGAATTATCAGCAATTCCAAAAGAAGATCCATATTTCCAAAGACCATCTATATCAAGCGATCTATCAGGCCAACCGCGACCGGATAAGGGTGAAGAAAAAAGAGACCGTCCTTCGCAATCTCGCCCGCATTTTCGATGCTGCCCTGAAAATAAGCAACCAAAAGGGTTTTCAGGCCATGAGCATGCGCGACTTCAGCAAGGAGACCGGACTCAGCATAGGCGCCTTGTATTCGTATTTTGCCAGCAAGGACGAGCTGCTGGACATGATCCTGCGCCAGGGACGCGAACTGGTGCTGCGCATTCTCAGGCAGAACATCCAATCCATTGGCGACCCCATCGCCAAGCTGGAAAAGGCGATCCGTGTTCATATTTATTTGAGTGAGGCCTTGCAACCCTGGTTCCACTTTTCTTTCATGGAAGCCAAGAATATGAGCGCGCCTGAAAAAGAGAAAACCGTCGCCAGCGAACTGCACACCGATCAGATGTTCGCCGACATTCTTGTTGAAGGTCAAACGGCCGGTCTGTTTGCACCCCGCGATCCCCAGCCAAGCGCCGGCGGGATAAAAGCCCTGCTGCAAGACTGGTATGTCAAACGCTGGAAATACGCCCGGCGAAAGACCACGGTCGACCAGTACGCTGATTTCATCGTCGAATTCGTGATGGCCTATCATCTTCGCGTACCGCCGAAGCAGCCCCAATGAAAGGATGCCGGCCATGACATTGATCGATTCGTCACAGCCGATTCGCCCGCAAGAGGGTTTCGACGAAGCCCCCCTGGAGGCCTTCCTGAGGGAGCAGCTGCCCGATCTCGAGGGCCCAATGTCAGTGCGGCAGTTTCCCAGCGGGTTTTCCAACCTCACCTATCACCTGCGCTTCGGTGCCCGTGAGCTGGTGATGCGGCGTCCTCCCATCGGTACCAAGGCCCACAGCGCCCACGACATGAAACGCGAGTTCACGATCCTCAAAGCCCTCAAGCCCCTTTTCCCTTATTGTCCTCAAGCGCTCTTATACTGTGATGATCAGACCCTGCTGGGGAGTCCTTTTTACGTCATGGAGCGGCTGCGCGGCATTATTCTTCGCAAACATCTTCCGCCAGGCCTTACTTTTGCGCCCCGCGAAATGAGGCAACTCTGTGAAACCTGGCTGGATGTGCTGATCGAATTGCACCGCATCGACTACCGCCGAGCCGGCCTGGAAGACATGGGCCGCCCCACGGGGTATGTCCGCCGCCAGGTGGAGGGCTGGACCCGGCGCTACCGAAGCGCCCAAACGGATGACGCTCCCGATTTCGAACCCGTCATGGCCTGGTTGGCGGATCACATGCCGCCGGATACGTCCGCCCCGGCCATTATTCACAATGACTACCGGTTCGACAATGTGGTTCTGGATGAAGGCGAACCCCGCAAGATCATCGGTGTTCTGGACTGGGAAATGGCCACCGTGGGCGATCCGCTGATGGATCTGGGCAACACCCTTGCCTACTGGGTCCAGGCGGACGATACAGAGGAGTTGCAATTGATGCGGCTCATGCCCACCCATCTGGAGGGGGCCTTGACGAGAAAAGCACTGTGCGATCGCTATCTGGAGAAAACCGAACGTTCCGTGGAAGATTTTGCCTTTTACAGCGCCTTCGGTCTTTTCCGGCTGGCGGTTATCGCCCAGCAGATCTATTATCGCTACTATCACGGCCAAACCGGGGACAAGCGATTTAAAATGCTCATCTTAGGGGTTCACGTGCTGGCGAAAACAGCCCGGCGGGTGATCAGGGAAGGTTTTTTTTGATCGGCCCCGCAAGGGGTTGGGGCAATGCTAGGCGGCCAACACCACCCTAATGCCTTCGGTGGGCCAGCACCGAATCGTATGAATAAATCGCCAGGGCCGACCAGATCATGCCGAAGGTAAACAACTGGGCCGGTACGAGGGGTTCGCGGTAGACGAGCACCGCCAGCAGAAAGGTGCAACTCGGCGCGATGTACTGCAAAAAGCCGACCGTGGAAAGGCGCAACAATCGGGCCCCCATGGTGAAGAGAAGCAAAGGCAACCCGGTAACCAAGGCAGCACCCACCAGCAAAAAAGAAATTGTCGTGCCCGCATGCATGAAGGCCCCACGGCCGGCCCCATCGATATAAATGAGGTAGGCCGCCGCCGGGATCGACAGCAAAAACGTCTCTAAAGTGAGCCCCACCAGTGCGCTCACCGGTGCCACTTTACGAACCAGACCGTAGAGCCCGAAACTGAAGGCCAGGGCCAAGGACACC
>JASFFM010000347.1:0-4881 GCA_050124295.1 Desulfobacterales bacterium
CGGGTGGCGAGTTGCTTGAGCGTGTCGACAATCCGGTCACGCCCCAGCGAGAGATCCAGACGTGCCGCACTGCGGTGGGAAAGACGGTTGGGCGCAAGACTGACCTCGCGGGAATTCTCCGTCAACAGCCGTAGCCGCTGCTGTTTGACCTCGAGCACCACTGCACAGAGAATGCGCTGTTTATCAATGTATTCAACGACAAAACCTGATTCCATAGCGCTATAAAATACTTATCGAGATATTCAAAGTCAATCCGTAGAAGACAGGTCATTGCAAATAATTGAATTAATTTCATGGGGTTCCAAATCAAGGTCAATCCCCTGATCCCGCTTGTGGATTGACCCTGTCGGCAAACGGTCTTAGGTTTGCTGGTCTCACGAGCGTATACTTTATGCCGAACACCGGCTGAGCGGGAAAATGGTATCTTGAAGTCCCTGCATCTGATCAAACCCTACATCATCGAAAATCGCCTCCGTATCATCATCGGCCTGATCAGCCTGATCATCGTCGATTTTCTGCAACTCATCATACCCCGCATCATCAAGACCGCCGTGGATGACCTGACCCTCTATCAGGCCTCCTGGGAAGGACTTCAGCGACAGGCGCTGGCCATCGTGATGGTGGGCATCGGTATCGGCGTTTTTCGCTATGTCTGGCGGCGCTGTCTGCTGGGCACCTCCCGGCGCGTCGAGGAAGCCCTGCGCAACCGGCTCTTTCGACACCTGCAGACCCTTTCGGCCCATTTTTTCGATACCGCCGCCACCGGCGACCTCATGGCCCATGCCACCAACGACATCAACCAGGTGCGCATGGCCACCGGCATGGGCATGGTGGCCCTGAACGATGCCCTGGTTTTGGGTACGGCCGCCATCGGCTTCATGCTCTATATCAACGTCCAGCTCACCCTTCTGGTCCTCGTCCCGGCACCGCTGATCATTCTGGGTACACGCTTCTTCAGCCGCCAAATGCATAAACGCTACCAAACCGTCCAGAAGTCATTTGCCGACCTGACCGAGGTCGTCCGTGAACGCCTGGCCGGGATCCGCGTGGTCAAGGCGTATACCTGGCAGCAGGCCTCGGCCGATGCAGTGCAGTCCGCCTCCCGCCGCTACGTGGATCAAAATATCGCCCTGGTCCGCGTAACGGGTGCCTTTATCCCCGGGATGATGATGCTCACCAGTCTCAGCACGGTCATCGTGATTGCCCTGGGCGGGCGACAGACCGTTCTGCAGGAAATCACGCCCGGTGATTTCGTGGCCTTCCTCAGTTATCTGGGCCTGCTTACCTGGCCCATGATGGCCATGGGCTGGGTGACCAACCTGATTCAGCGGGGCCGGGCCTCCCTGCAACGGTTGAACACGATCATCGAAACCCGGCCCCTTGTCGAAGATCGGCCGGATGCCGTTGCGCATCTTGACCCTCCCTGCGCACTGACCATCCAGGACCTAACATTCCATTATCAGCATGCCGACCAAGAGCAGCGGTCCGCGCCCGTGCTGCAAGACATCGACCTGGCCGTGGCACCGGGCGAAACCATTGGAATCGTGGGGCCCCCCGGTGCCGGCAAGACAACCCTCCTGGGCCTGATCCCCCGCCTGTACGATCCGACGCGGGGACGGATCCTGCTGAACGGCATCGACCTGCGCGACATCAAGCTCGAGGCGCTGCGCGCCGTGATGACCATCGTCCCCCAGGAGCCCTTCCTGTTTGCGGGCACGATTCGGGAAAATATCACCCTGGGCCGCCCGGTAAGCGAAACCCGCCTGCAGGATGTTCTGCAGCAAGCCGCCCTGACCCGTACCGTGACCGCCTTCTCCCGGGGACTCGACACCCTGGTGGGGGAAAAGGGCGTTGTCCTCTCCGGCGGCCAGAAACAGCGCATCGCCCTGGCCCGGGCCCTCCTGGACAAGGCCCCCCTGATGCTGCTGGACGACCCTATCAGCCAGGTGGATATGGCCACCGGCCGACGCCTGATCCAAACCCTGGAAAACCTTCAGGGCGCGCGCGCCCTGCTGATCGTCTCCCACCGCCTGTCGGCGATTCGCCGGGCCGACCGGATCGTCGTTCTCGATCGGGGCCGGATCAGTGCCGTCGGCAGCCACGCGGAACTGGTGCGCCGCGGTGGCTATTACGCCGACACCGTCCAATTGCAGGCCGTAACGGAGGCCCTCGATGCCGCATGACCTGGGCTATTTTGAAGAAGGGCAGCTGGACAAACGGCGCGATCTCAGCCTGCTCGGCCGCCTGCTGCCTTTCCTGTCCCCCTACCGCACCATGCTGGCGGCCTCCGTCGGGCTGGTGATGGTCATCACGGTGCTGGATCTTAGTCTGCCCTATTTGACCAAGATCGCCATCGACCGGTACATTGTGCCCCAGGCGACCTTCTCCGCCCCTGCGCAAATCAATCCAAAGCCTGCCGGCGCTGCCGATTCCCAGGAGGTTCGCTGGCTTGTCCTGTCCGATGACAATCCCGCCCTTGCGGCCATCCGCCATCGCTATCCCGGGCTGCTGGTTCGCCGGGACGGCGGCTGGGCCATGACCTACGGCGACCTGGCCCGCTTGTCCCCGGAAGATCTTCGGCAACTGCGTCAACCTCATCTGACCGGGCTTTTGGTGATTGCCATCGCCTACCTGCTGCTGATTCTGATCAGTTTTGGGCTCAATTTCATCCAAAAAATGACCATGGAAAAAGCCGGCCATCTGGTGATGCACGATTTGCGTTTGAGGCTCTTTCGACAGATCCAGGATCTTTCCATGACCTTTTTCGCCCGCAATCCCGTGGGCCGTCTGGTGACCCGGGTGACCAATGACGTGCAGAACATGCACGAACTGTTTACCTCGGTCTTGTCCATGCTTTTCAAAGACCTCTTTCTGCTGGCAGGCATCGGTATCGTGCTGGTCACCATGAACTGGCGGCTGGCCCTGACCGCCTTTACCGTACTGCCTCTGGTGGTCTTGGCCTCGTGGTGGTTCTCGCGTCGGGTCCGTGATGTGTTCCGTCTGCTGCGCGTCAAGGTCGCCGAGATCAACACGCTGTTTGCCGAAACCATCGGCGGCATGCAGGTGATTCAATCCTTTCGCCGGGAAGCCGCCAATGAAAAGCGGTTTCGGCGGCTGAATCATGAAAACTACCAGGCCGGTATGGCCCAGATTCATATCCTGGCCGTCTTCATGCCCCTGGTGGAAGTGCTGGGGGTCATCGCGGTTGCCATCATCATCCTCTATGGGGGCGGCCGTATCCTGTCCGGCGAGATGACCCTGGGCATTCTGGTGGCCTTTATTTCCTATCTGCGCATGTTTTTCCGGCCGATTCGCGATCTGTCCGAAAAGTACAATCTTCTCCAGAATGCGCTGGCCTCGGCGGAACGCATTTTCCTGGTGATGGACAGCACGGACAGCCACCCCCGTCCGGATGCCGCCCGGGGGCCTGAGTCCGCGAATGGGGATGCGCCCCTGGAGCACATTGCTTTCGAGCGGGTCTCCTTCAGTTATCTACCCGGCGAGCCGGTGCTGCAGGATATCTCCTTCGAGGTCAGGGCCGGCAGCACCGTGGCCCTGGTCGGCGCCACGGGGTCCGGCAAAACCACCCTGACCCAATTGTTGGGGCGCTTCCAACTGCCCGATCGGGGGGTCATTCGCATCAACGGTCGGGATATTCGGGACTGGGATCCCAACGTCCTGCGTCGCCGCATGGCCGTTGTCATGCAGGACCCTTTCCTGTTTTCGGGATCCATCCGCGACAACATCGTCCCCCGCAACGACCCCACCTCCCCCGAAGCCATCCGCAAAATCATGGCCGATGCCAACTGCCTGGAGATCGTCGAACGCCTGCCCCAGGGGCTGGATACCCCCCTGGCGGAAGGGGGAGCCTCGTTGTCCAGCGGGGAGCGCCAACTGCTTTCCATCGCCCGTGCATTTGCCCGCCGGCCCGACATCATCATCCTGGACGAGGCCACTTCCTATATCGATTCAGAGACCGAATCCCGCATCCAGGAAGCCCTCCAGCGGCTCACCACCGGCCGAACCACCTTCCTGGTGGCCCACCGCCTCTCCACGGTGCAACAGGCCGACCACATCCTGGTCCTGCACCACGGTAAAATTATCGAGGCCGGCCATCACAACGATTTAATGTCCCGACAAGCCTATTACTACCGTCTGCAACGCCTGCAGGGCTAGCCGCAAGCCCCCGGGGCAGAAACCACGCGCCTGTCCACGGCCGAGGGGTCTGCCATGATTTATACTTGCCAAAGATGCCCTGCAATGCTACAAAGTTGGCGTTCTTTTCGAATGGCTGCGGCCGGCTGACAGAAACCCGGCACCACGCCGCAAACACCAGATAGTCCTACCTGTTTTTCGAGGCTCATTAGGGAACCGACGTGTCGTCGTTCGGTTTCGTTGTCCGTTTCATCCACTAACTTAATCAAGGAGGAAAGGATCAATGGCTTACGATGCGGTTAATATGGCAGACTGGCAGATCTCCGAAGCGGCAGAAAAGAATATGCCCACGCCTGAAGAATGGTGCGAAAAGCTCGGCCTAGAAAAGGAAGAGATGCTGCCCATGGGCCGGCTGGGCAAGCTCGATTTTCTCAAGATCATCGATCGGCTAAAGGACAAACCCGACGGCAAGTACATCGAAGTCACCGCCATCACCCCGACCCCGCTGGGTGAGGGTAAAAGCACCACCTCCTGCGGACTCATGGAAGGGCTCGGCAAGCGCGGCGTCAATGTCGGCGGCGCCCTGCGGCAGCCTTCCGGCGGCCCCACCATGAACGTCAAGGGTACCGCGGCCGGCGGCGGCAACAGCCTGCTGATCCCCATGACCGAGTTTTCCCTGGGGCTCACCGGCGACATCAATGACATCATGAACGCCCACAACCTGGC
>JASFFM010000348.1:0-4876 GCA_050124295.1 Desulfobacterales bacterium
AGGGGAGGGATCGGACCAAGCCCATCGGCGGTCAGAACAGCCGGTTTGAAAGCCCGCCCCTTAGGGCGTCCCCAGCGGTTCGCATTTTTAAAAAGCCGTCGCGGCCCTCATTGGTCAACCATACCAGCGGTCCGCTGGATAAAGCGGAAGGGTTAAAATCTTCCCGGACAATTTGAGGAAAGCGCCATCCCCAGCCGATGGGATGCTGATTTTCACCGCGCGCCGGTCGCCGCCTGCCATTTGGAAGGTGTCGGATCGGAGGCGGCAAGGGGCATCTGAATTGCGCCTGCCATCTAACGCGATATTAATTCAGCCGCATCCCCCAAACGGGTGATTCGGCGGTTGTCTATCCATATTAGAGAAGGTCTCAGAATCCAGTCTCAGGCACCCTATTGCGTCTGCGCAGGGATGCGCCAGCGTTGGGGAACAATAAACCTTTGGCATTGAAAAGGCCGCTTATTCAGCAAACCCACTTTGCCCTGAAACGTGATCCGGTGTATTTAGAGCGCTTTGCAGGCAACACCAGGTGTTGCCCTAACGACCCGGGGGAGGGAAAAAATGCCCAAGATCCATACCACGATGGATGTATTCAAGCTCCTTGAAAAATCCAATTGCCGCCAATGCAACGAACCCACTTGTCTGGCCTTTGCGGCCGCTGTTTTCAAAGGCCAGCGACGTATCGAGGAGTGCCCGCGTCTGGATCCCGAGACAGCCGCGGCCTATGGCGGCAGCCCGGAGCGGGGGCCAACCATGGCGCAAGCGGCGGCGGAGGCCATTGAACATCTGCAAGCAGAGGTCGCCAAAGTCGATCTGGCCCGCGTGGCCCCGCGGCTGGGGGGGACTTATGCGGATGGGCGACTGACCCTCAGGATTCTCGGCAAGACCTTCGGCGTGGATGACAGGGGGCGCTTTATCACGGACATTCATGTGCATGAGTGGATCGCCGGGCCGGTCTTGCAGTATATCTTGGCCGGGAAGGGGTGTTCGGTATCCGGCAACTGGGCGCCCATGCGGGAGCTTGCGGGCGGCCAGGATTGGTACCGGCTGTTCAGCCAGCGTTGCGAGAAACCGCTGAAAGCTGTTGCCGACCGCTACACCGACCTGTTCGCAGACATGGTGCACCTGTTCAACGGCCGCCGGGCCGGGCAGCATTTCGACGCGGACATTTCGGTGGTTTTACACCCGCTTCCCCTGGTGCCGCTGCTCGTGTGCTATTGGAAACCGGAAGAGGGCATGGCCTCGGACCTGCACCTTTTTTTCGACGACGGCGGGGCACGAAATCTCGACATTGGATCCCTCTACACCCTGGGGGCGGGGCTGACCCTGATGTTCGAGAAAATTGCCCAGCGACACGGATAATGGGAAATGGGGATCACCGCGCGTTCCTGCGGCAAGGAAGGTGGTGGCGGTTTTGGTCAGACAAGGCCGTTTTGAACCGCCCACACCGCGGCCTGGGTGCGATCGTTGACGTTGAGCTTGTTGAAAATGTGGATGACGTGGGACTTTACGGTATGGGGGCTGATATTGAGCTGCTCCGAGATATCCGGATTGCTGGCCCCATCGGCCAGCAAACGAAGGACCTGGATTTCCCGGGGGGTGAGGGCAGATTGAATCCGAATGCCGAATTGGTCGTACAAGGCCTGATGGGTGTGCGCTGTGGCGGATGACGGTTTATTCGGGGCCGGCGATTTATCTTCCCCACGGGCCGGCTCCGATTCAGATATGGGCAGATCGCTTTCGATGGCAAAGGTCGAGACGATGGTGCCCTCCGGTCCCAAGACGGGATAGATGGTGAACACCGAAATCGGGTTGGCAAAATCCGGGCAGTCGCCGGCAGCGGCTTCGCCGTTGCGCAAGGCGGCCGCGAAGGCCTGGCAGGTGGCATAGCCGCAATTTCGGCAGTTGGTGCGGGGCAGGGCCTTAAGAATGTCGACGATGGAGGCCGGCTGCTGGTAAATTTTGTGACTGGGCGGCAGCTTGTCGCGTCTTGCATGAAGATCGTTCAGAAAAACAACCAGATCTTCGATAAAATCGAGGGCATGGTCTTTTCCCCGCAGCGGCGCGACCATGGCCTCCAAAGGGTAGAGGGTGCAAAAAACCGATTGATAGCTGAACTGGACGTGGAGGGGGTGAAGTCGATAGCGCGCTTTGTGCACCGTGCCGTTGATATAGGGAAACAACTCACGGATATCGACATCGAATTTGAAATAGGCCCCCCAGTTCAGATCGCACACGCGATCGTTGCGGACGCCGCTGCGTGTGACGGACACATCCGAATAGGCCTTGATGAGCATGTTGGTCAGCCTCCACCGTCCTTGGCGGCGTTTACGGGCCGGCATTTAGAATTCATGGTTGCCTAAAGAAGAGACCTGCCCCTCGCAAACGTGTGAAGTGTCCGGTTCCGGTTTATCGTCCTTACCTAGCGCTGGAGAAGGCTGTCCAGCGAACCCATAGTCGGCAAAAAAGGCCCAAGCGGGCATCCCCCATGCGGGGGATGACCATGGTTTGCGTTTCGCTATCCTCGCAACGGAAGATATCCTTTCGCCATTGGATCCCCAGGTCGTTTGTATCACCCCTCATCGCCGAATCCCTTTTAGCGCCGCCCGGTGTCGTGTACCTCCATCGAAGATGGGACCTCACAAACAGGGTTCTGGCGGCCACCCAAGCGGGGCATCCGTATGGGCAAGAAGTCCATGGCCCCCGTGAAAGGTCGCATCATGGGTCAATATGATGAATGTCTAAGGGAGCGCTGTCCCCTCGATACCTACCGGCACCAATCGAAAGTCTACGCGAGGACTGTTGGCGGCAAGCCCGTATGCACCGCCGCCGCAAGACCCATTGGCTGAATATCCGATCGGTCAAGGAAGAATACCGGCATCCGGCCTCCCGAGAAGGCAATACCGCGATTCCCCGTAAATAGAGGCCCCCACAGTTCATTGAAGCTGCCCTGCGATTGGTTCCGAATGGTTGCCTGAAGGGGGGCCTGTGGGCTTTCAATCAACCCTTGTGGGCAGGTTTGCGGTCCTTGAAAACCGGTAAAATTCCGCCAACCAGTGGTTCGAAGAAGCGATACTGGGTTTCTTCGCCCAGCAGTTGATCGATCTGGGCCTGCAGTTCCCGGCGCTCGGGGGTATCAAACCAGTTGTTCCAATCCTCGCGGCGGTTCCAGGTGCTGATCACCATGTATTCATACTTGCAATCGAGACAGCGGAGGGTCTGGCCGGTGATATAGCCCGGCTGCACCGTGGCCAGCGAGCGTAGTTTTAAAATGAGTGGCACCAATTTTTCGGCCTGTGCCTTGTCCTTGAAGGTTCGTTGGATGATGACTTCAACGGGCATGGTATCTCCTCCTTTCAGGAAGTTGACTGGCGCAAACGTGTCCATCATAAAATGGTCGTTGAATACGGGAGCGATGAGGCGCATGCAAAACGACAACGGGAAGGCGTGGCGTCGATAGGTGATGGTAATTGATTTGGGTTTTCGAATCAAGCGGCGTTTATGGGGAGACAAGGCCCCTAACCCGAACATGGCAAGAAAATAGGGAGGCCGCCAACGTGTGGCATATCCGGGCCAACCTTGTCTGCACAAAGGATACGCATGGCATGCCGCCGTATGGCTATTTCAGGTCGGATCCTGTAGTTGGTAGCGCTTAATCTTGCGGTATACGGTGGATAGATTGATCCCGAGAATCTTGGCGGCCTGGGCCCGATCGCCGCGGGTGGCTTGCAACACTTTCTGGATGTGTTGCCGCTCCACTTCCGTCAAAGGCAACAGGGCTTGGGGGCGATTTGTTCTCGAGGACGGCCCAGGCAGCGGGGTGCCAACGGAAGCCGGACACAGCAAATCGCTGGTTTCCACCAGCACGGCCGAGGCGATGATGTTTTGCAATTCACGGACATTCCCGGGAAAATCATAGGCTGCCAGACATTGGGCGAGTTCGGGTGTGAGACCACGGATGGTTTTTCCATTTCGTTCGGCGTGAATCTTCAGGAAGTGATCCGCTAAGGGAAGAATATCGCCCCGTCGTTCGCGCAACGGCGGCAGTTTGATGGTGCAGGTGTTTAAGCGATAGAACAGGTCCGCCCGGAAACGCCGTTTTTCGATGGCGTGGGTGATATCCTGGTTGGTGGCGGCGATGAAGCGAACATCCACGTTGCGCAGACGGGTACTGCCCAATCGGTAGAGCTCCTTTTCTTCGATAACGCGCAGCAATTTGCCCTGAAGGGAAAGATCCAGTTCCGATATCTCATCAAGAAAGAGCGTGCCGCCCTGGGCTTCTTCCAGAAACCCTTTTTTCTCTCCCACAGCATTGGTGTAGGCGCCTTTGGTATGGCCGAAAAACTCGTCTTCGAACAGCGCGCCGCTGAAAGCGGCCATATTGACCGGCAGAAAAGGGGCCTCGCTGCGGTTGCTGAGGCGATGAATGACCTTGGCCAGCATTTCTTTGCCCGTGCCGGATTCCCCGGTGATGAGCACACTGTAATCGGTCGGGGCGGCCGCCTCCACCTGGCGAAAGACCGTGGCCATGGTTTCGTCATCGGTCACCAGGGCTCGAAAGGCTTGCGGGTGTCTCAGATCGGTAAATTGTTGGCGTTGGGCCAGGAGGGTGCGGTCCCGGCGCAAGTTGAAACGTTCCAGGGCATGGTTGATGGTAATGATCAGTTTTTCATTGTTGAGACCTTTGACCAGATAATCATAGGCACCGTGCCGCACCGCCTCGATGGCGGTTGCAACATCGTCAACGGCCGTGAAAACGATACACTCCACCTGGGGAACCTCGGATTTGATCGATTTGAGAATCTCCATGCCGTCGATATCCGGCATCATGAGATCGAGTAAAACCAGATGGATGTCGTGAGCCTTTAGGATATCGAGG
>JASFFM010000349.1:0-4873 GCA_050124295.1 Desulfobacterales bacterium
GTTGAAAGCCGGGTAGTGCGAACGGAAGGTCATCAGACGCAGCAGACGCTGGACCACCGGCCGCTGGATTTCCTGCTCGATCTCATCCAGACTGAAGCCGTGCCGGTTGATGTCCCGGCCGTTTTTGGTCCGTTCGACCAACGCGATGTCGTTGCTACCCGCCAGCAGACCCACGTAGTAGACCTGCGGGATCCCGGGAGCAAAAAACTGCATCGCCCGGGCGGCGAGATAGGACGCATCGTTGTTTTCGAGGGCCGAATAATAGGTGCAATTGACCTGGTAGACATCCAGGTTCTGATAGGCTTCGCCGGAATAGATGCGCTTGATGTTGGAGCCCTTGGCGTAAAGCCCCTCGATGGTGCGATCGATGTCTTCCTGCGACATCAGGCCAGCCACATCCACCACGCCCAGACCATCATGGGTGTCGAGGGTGGTCACCTGCCTGCGGGGACAAATTCGCAACCAGTCCAGCAGTTGGCGGTTGGTATGATGATACAGGGTATGCAGCATCAGCATGGGCAGCGCGAAATCATAGGCCCAATAGTCGTGTTCGGCAAGTTTGAGTTGGTAACGATGATGTTCATGGACCTCCGGCAGCACTTCCACATCGAAAGGCGCGGCGAAGCCGTTGAACCACTCCAGGAGTTCCCACACCTCCGGCTCCAGGAAAAAGCAGTTCGTGCCCAGTTTGAAGGTGGTGTAGGCAAACGCATCCAGCCGGATCATCTTCGGGCGGCTGCGGGCCAGCCGGATCAGAAAATTGCGCACCACTTCGCGGGTCACCGGCGAGCGGTAATCCAGATCGATCTGCTCGTAGTCGAAGGTGGACCATATTTTCTCGCGCGAACCATCCGGCCGATGAATGGTGGTATAAGGCGGCCGGGGTTTGCGGGTGTACACTTTGGCTAAATCCGCCTCGCACAGTTCCCCGTCCGGGCTCAGCTTGCGGAAGCTGAGAAACATATCGGCATAGGGGCTTTCCTCACCGCGCTCGATATAATCCTGAAAGAAGACCGACTGCCGCGAAATATGGTTGACCATGAAATCAACGATCAAATCGAAATCCCGGCCGATATGCTCGACATCCTCCCAGGTACCGAAGACGGGATCCACTTCGTCATAGGTCAGGGGGGCGAATCCACGATCGGCCGAGGAGGGATAAAAGGGAAGGATGTGCACCCCACCGATGGCGTTGCGCAGGTACTTGCGCAGCACGAAATGCAGTTCCAGAAGATTGGCGCCCAGGGAATCGGGATAGGTAATGAGTTGAACCTTGTTCTTGATCGTCATTTGGACCGCCTTGCTTTGGAAAAGAAACGGTATTTCTGCAAACCCTCCAGAATGCCGCCGGCACAGGGCTGACCGGCAAAATAAACATGCTTGCTTTTGCGCAGGACGTCCAACTCAGGGCTGTAATTGGCCACCACGATCGCCGAGGGCTCGCCGCGCAGCATTTCTTCATCATTGCCCGAATCGCCGGCCACAACAGTATGGCGAAGCGGAATTTCCCATTTGTAGCAGAGAAACCGAATCGCTTTGCCCTTGGAGGCCCGATAGGGGAGAATGTCGAGGTATTGCTCATGGGAATACACCAGGTTGTACTTGCAGCGGCGACTGAGCAGGTGATTATGAATTTCAGCCAGGCGATCTTTGCCGGGTTTCATGAAATAGCTGATCTTGTACGGTCGCTGGGTGTCTTCTCCCTGGTCGGTCAAATAGGTGAATTTGCGCAGCAGGCGGCGGATTTTCTCTGGCTCCCACTTGGCGGCGATATGGGATTCCCAGCTGCGGCTCGGCTGCAGACGCGACCCGTAGTATATCTCCGTGCCCACGGAGGTGATCAGGACATCGACCCCTTGGACATCGAAGTCCGCCAGATGGGCTGTCGCTGATTCGATGCTACGCCCCGTGGCCACGACAAAGCCAACCCTGGAACGGTGTGTCTTGAGCTCACGCAACAAGGCAGGCAGATGGGCGTTGTCATCGCCGATCAGGGTGTGATCGATATCGGTCACGAACAGGGCATTCAGGCTGGTCAGACGACGACCGATGGCGTCGGTGGGTCGCGCCGTCCCGATGGCCGCGGTTTCCCCCGCGGCCGCCATTTTGGCCACTTTGGCAATATACTGCTGGGCATGGTTTTCCCAGGTGTAGTATTTGCGTACGTTCATGATGCCGTTTTTGGAAAACGTTTCCCACTGCTCCCGGTCAGCGATAATGGTCTTCAAGGCCTTGGCAATCTGACCGGGTTCCGACGGATTGACTAAAATGCCGTTTTGACAATTGGCGACAATATCCTTGGGCCCACCGTCGTTGGTGGCCACGAAGGGAAGGCCTGTAGCGGAGGCTTCCAAGAGGGTCAGCCCGAAGGGCTCGGTCAAGGCCGGATTGACAAAAACCCCGCCTTTTTGGGCCGCCGTGCGGTAGAGCTCGGGAACCTCGGATTCGAATTCATGCTTTTTGGGAATCGCCATCTTGCCGTAGAGGTCATACCGATCCATCCGCAGCAACATTTCGGTGAGCACCTCGCGTTCATTGTCCTCCATACTTTCGATGTCTTTCCGGATACCGGCATAAATGGCCAGATTGGCCATGGCCTGAAGATCCAGGTCCTCGCCGTAGGCCCGCACCAGTCCGGATATGTTCTTGCGTTTGTCCGGGCGGCACAGGGCCAGAATGAGCGGCTTGTCGGTATGCAGGAAAAAGCGGTTGAGTTCCTGCAGCACCGAAGCCCGGGCAAAGAGGGCGGCTTCGTCCTTGTCGTTTTGGGGCTGCATGTCGCGATAATAGGGATGAAATCGATCCACACTCAATCCGGGGGGCCAAACCGTAAATTCCGGACGGCCCTTGTTGTCATAGAGGCCGTACTGCTCCTTGATTTCCTGGTGGGTACTGGTGACGACCAGATCGGCGTGACGCAGCAATTCTTCTTCGACGCCGATCCGATGATCGATGCGATATCGCCGTTTAAGGTCGATCCGGCGCACGCCGTCGGCCAGAAGCTTCTGTTTTTTAACCCGCCCCAGCGAATGTCCGGTGAAGACAAAGGGGACCCCGAAAAAGCGCGCCAGTTCCATGGCCACGTATCCGGCATCGGAGTAGTGGCCATGGACCACATCGGGGATGGCCTTTGCGCGCTTGATGAATTTGACGGTCTTGTCGATAAATTCATCCAGATGCGGCCAAAGCAGCTCTTTGCGCAGATACTTGCGGCCACCGCATTGAACGCGGATAATGCGCAATTTATCGTTGACCGTTTCCATGGGTTGGGCATAATCGTCGGAAACGCTTTTGTCGACGATCAAGCGTGTGAACAGATCCACCCGGGCCACCGCAGCGAGGCTGCTCAGTTGCCGGGCGAGCTCCAGCACATAGGTCACCTGGCCACCCGTGTCGGCGTCGCGGCCGAGCTCCAGATTATCGGAGCGGATCAAGCCATGAATGCTGAACATTTGGATGTAAAAAGGTTTACCCATGATCGCTCCCGCAGCCCGATCATTGCCCGAGGCGCTCGTAAAAGTCCGCCGCGTTGGGTACGGCGCCTTCGATGCCGCACACCATGGCCGCCAACCGATTGGCGGAAGCCAGCAGGCGCTCGGGCGGCCAGGCTTCTAAATAGCCCAGTGCCAGCATCGCCGCGAAGGCATCGCCGGCCCCGACGGTATCCTTGACGGGCATATGGCCGGGCGGCTTGGCCTCGTGGCGGGTATCCGCCTGGTATAAGCAGCTGCCGTTTTCGCCCCGGGTCAAGGCCACCGTCTCGATACCGAAACGGGCCTGCAGGGAGGCCACGGCATCATCGGCCCCGCCGCGGATGCCGTTGATATCGGCCAGAACGGACAGTTCCGCTTCATTGAGTTTGAGAATATCTGATTCCTGCAACGAATAATCAAGAATCGCCGCGTCGAAGCAGTCCGGACGGAGATTGATGTCGAAGAAACATTTGGCCCGGGGTCCGCGATGCCCCAGGATTCGCCGCACTGTTTGTGCACCCTGGGAAGTACGCTGGATCAAGCTGCCGAAATAGATCAGTCGACAGTCCCGGGCCACAAATCGCTCGATGGAAGGTGTCGCTGAAATGAAGTCATAGGCTACATCGGGAAGAATTTCAAACCGCGGACTTCCTTGGGCATCCAGGGCGACATGGACCCGGCCGGTGGGATGCTTCTGATCCTGCTGCAGATCGTCGATCGGAAATTGCTGGGCGATCATAAAATCGGTCAGCGCCCGGCCTTCGGGGTCGTTGCCGACGCGGCTCAAAAACCGCAAGGGAGCCTTGAGCCGGTGAATATGAAAAGCGAAATTAAAAGCGGCGCCACCGATGCGGCGCCCCGCTGGAAACATATCAAAAAGAATTTCGCCAATCGCCAGGATCATGGTGGCGGTTCCTTTAAGGCAGCCCCATGGTGAGGAAACATCAACCCGCCACAGAATGCCCAAATCGCTGCGGCTTGCAAGCATTGGCCCGGATAAACGCGCTCCTGTTCCACATGCCCCCCGACCCACAGACCATTTCGCCTGAAGGGGTCGGCACGATCGGCAAAGCCCCGCAGAGGGTTACGTCTCTTTTGAAACAGCGATGCAGCTCAAACCACGCTTGGTAAGCATCATCTGCTTGCGGACATCCCCGGCCGACAGAAGGCCAGCGCGCCGCAAATCCTCCAGGGCGGCTTTTACGCTTTCGCGGGGAAGATCGGAAAAGCACTCAAATATATAGTCTTCCGTGAAAGGACCGTCTTGGTCTTTTTGGCTATACCGTTCGCCCAATGTATCCAGGATATTGCGCTGTAAATTTTTAAACTCCATTGAACCTCCTGCGTCGCCGGCACACACGGAATAGATTTCGTCACGAGGACCGGATTGGACGCATAGC
>JASFFM010000350.1:0-4861 GCA_050124295.1 Desulfobacterales bacterium
CCGCCATCACCCTGCCGCTGGCCCTGCTGTCCATTGGCGGGGCTCTTTCGATGAAAACGGCCCAGGGCTATCTGTCCCCCTCGCTGGCCGCGGCCGCCTTCAAACTAATCGGTCTACCACTGATCGGCCTGGGGTTTCTCAAACTGTTCGGTGTCCAGGGCTTACCCCTGCAGATCGGCATGCTGTTTTTCGCCCTGCCGACCTCGACCGCCCTTTACGTACTCTCGGCGCAGTTGAACAGCGATACCCAGCTGGCTTCCTCGGCTATTGTCGTCTCGACCGTGCTGTCCTTTGGATCCCTTTCATTGGTGCTTATCTACTTTTAGGAAGCCGTTACAGGAAGAAACCGCATGACCACCGCCGGGACGGATGGCCTCAAAACCTTCAAGCTGATCGTCGAATATGACGGCACCGATTTCTGTGGCTGGCAGCGGCAGAAACACGACCCCACCATCCAGGGTACGATCGAAGCGGTGTTAAAGCGCATGACACACACAGCCGTAACCCTGCATGGATCGGGGCGCACCGATGCCGGGGTGCATGCCCTGGGCCAATGCGCCCATTTCTGCTGCGCGACACGACTCTCCGGCGCGGAACTGCTTAAAGGCTTAAACAGCCTGCTGCCGGACGCCATCGCCATCCAGGCCTGCGAAGAAGTCGAACCGGATTTTCATGCCCGCTTCATGGTCCGCCATAAAACCTATCGCTATCATATCCTGAACCGTCCGCTGAAAGCGGCAATCAACCGCCAATATGCCTGGCAAATCTATCGCCGACTCGATCTCAAAGCCATGGCCGCCGCCACGGCGCACCTCGTGGGGCGCCATGATTTCAGGGCTTTCGAGAGCACGGGCAGTCCCCGGCCGCACACCGTGCGTCATGTGATGGCGGCCCGGTGGCAGCGCACCGCCGAAGATCACTTGACCTTCGCAATCCGGGCCGACGGATTTCTCAAATTCATGGTGCGCAATATTGTGGGGACCCTGGTAGCGGTGGGCCTGGGGAAGATCGAACCCGATACGGTCAAAACAATCCTGCAATCGGGCGACCGCCGCCGGGCGGCGGCCACAGCCCCTCCGCATGGTTTGTTTCTGGTGCAGGTCGTCTATTGACGCACCGCCCCTCTCCCCCGACTTTCAGGCGGCCGTTTCCTGTCCCTTCATCTTCTGGATGCGCTCGTTGTAGAAAGCGATTACTTCCCGCCGGTTCAACATCCCGACCAGAATGGCGTGATCATCGGATTTGACGACGGGCAGGCTGTCGATGTTTTTTTGGGTGAACTTAAGCAGGACGGTATTCAGGTCTTCGTCGGGCGTTGTGAAAATGATGTCCGCGGTGGCGATGTCGCGCATCACCAGCAGATGCTCAATCTCAGGGGAAAAGAGGACGCTGCGGATATCGGTGCTGGAAAAGATCCCGTTCAGGCGGCCGTTCTGATCCATCACCGGAAAATAATGCTGCTTGGTTTTGGCGAAATAGCGCTTGAAGTCTATAAAACGCATGTCCTGGGGTATCAGCCGCACCTTGCGGATGTGTTGGACAAGATCCCTGACGTGGATGGCCTGCAGGATATCGACGAAAAATTCACCGGCATGCGCCGGGGAGGCAACGCGGTTTTTGGGCTGTTTCTCGTATATGGTCCATCTTTGGGCCGCCAGGTAAGCCACCGAGCAGACCAGCAGGCTCGGCAGGAGGAGTTGATAGGAATCCGTCATCTCGCTCACGAAGATAATAGTGGAGATGGGCGTATTGGATACGGCCGTAAAAAAACCGGCCATGCCCACCACCACGAAGGCGCCGGGTTCGGTCACGACGCCGGGCATGATCATATGGAACAGGCGGCCGACCACACCGCCCATGGCCCCACCGATGACCACCGAAGGACCGAAGACCCCACCGCTGCCCCCGGAGCCGATTGAAAACGAGGTGGTCAGAACCTTGCCAATGGCCAGGGCCAGCAGAAACGACACACTCAGTTCATTGAAAAGGGCCTGCTGTGCAAAACCGTAGCCGAAAGCCAGGCACTGCGGGAAGTAAAAACCGATCATGCCCGTGCACAATCCCCCCAGGGCCGGTTTGAGGTGATTGGGAATTTTGAGCCCCTTGAAGAATGCCGTTACCCCATAAAAGGCTTTGACATAAAAAGCGCCCGTGGCCACGAGCACCAAGGCCAAAACGACATAGGGCCCCAATTCGAGCGGATTGGTGAATTCAAAAGGTGGGGTATCGAAAAGCGACCCCCAGCCGAAGACCAGGCAGAAAAGGCAATAGGCCACCACCGAGGAGATGCCGGCCGGAATGATCACTTCCGACTCGAATTCCGGATCGCGGTAGAGCACTTCGGCCGCAAACAGGGCCCCCGCCAACGGCGCCCGAAAGATACTGCCGACCCCGGCACTGATGCCAGCGGCCATCATGATCCTACGCTCGCGTTCGGAAAGCTTGAGGCGGGTGGCCAGAAAGGCACCGAATCCCGCCCCGATCTGGGCGATGGGCCCTTCCCGGCCGCCGGAGCCGCCCGTCGTCAGCGTTATGGCCGAGGCGATCGTTTTGACGATCGGCACCCGACCGCGCATGAACCCGCCCTTGTTGTGATAGGCATCGATGGCCGAATCCGTACCGTGGCCTTCAGCTTCAGGGGCAAAGGTATAAACGATCCAACCGCTGACGATGCCGCCCAGGGCCGGCAGAATCAGCAGGATATACCTGTTGAAGGGTCTTCCGGTGGGTTCCCACAGGTGGTGTTCACCGGCCGGTGAGGGAGGGACATATCCGGCCATGAAATCCATGAACCAGTGCATGCCCAAAAGACAGAGATAATGAAAAACAATGGAGCCCAGACCGGCGATGATCCCGATGATCAGGAAATAGAAAGACCATTTACCGGCATGCGTGAAGAGATTTCGCCCGGATCTGATGGCTGGAAACGCTTTAGGAAAGAGGCACCCAAATTTGCCACCTCGAAGAGAAGCCGTCACACAGGTAACGGCCTTTGACCAGACGGATGAGCCATCACCGCCGGCAACGGAAATGCGCAACGCAAGACGCTGAAATTAAATTTGGTTTTGTAGCCACTTGGCCCGTGAAATGCAAGCAAAATAAAGGCGTACCTACCGGCCGGGCTTGAAGCGGCCCGCCAGCAATGCTATAGACAACACGCACCCGCCGCTGTCTGGACGAAGATCAACCATTACAACCAGAGGATATCCATGTCTGATCTCAACGCCATGCCCCCTGAAGAACTGGCGCCACGGCTGCATCAGCTGCAAGAACGGTTCAAACGCTTTCAGCAGGCCGATCTGAATCTGGATTTGACCCGCGGCAAGCCTTGCCCCGAGCAGCTTGATCTATCCAACCCCATGCTGACCATCGTCAGCCCTGAAAACCATCGGGCCGCAGATGGTACCGATACCCGCAACTATGGCGGATTGGATGGTCTGCCTGAAGCCAAAAAGCTGTTTGCCGAATACATGGGGGTGGACCCAACAGAGGTGATCATCGGCGGCAATGCCAGCCTGACCCTGATGTACGACACTTTCATGCGCGCCATGTTCATGGGGGTTGACGACGGACACCCGCCCTGGGCCCAACTGCCGCGGGTTCGATTCTTGTGCCCCAGCCCGGGCTATGACCGTCATTTTTCGATCTGCGCCAATCTGGGCATCGAGATGATTCCGGTGGCGATGACCGGCAACGGACCGGACATGGATACAGTCGAGGGCCTGGTCGCCGATGACGAAGCCATCAAAGGCATCTGGTGCGTTCCCATCTTCAGCAACCCCACCGGCGACGTCTACAGTGACGAGACGGTGGTCCGGCTGGCCCAAATGCCCACCCGCGCTGACGACTTTCGCATTTTCTGGGACAATGCCTATGCCGCCCATCAGTTCGCGGGACCGCCGCCTGTTCAAAAGCATATCCTGACCGCTTGCAAAGAAGCCGGTAACCCCGAGCGTCCACTTATGTTCGGCTCAACCTCCAAGATCACCTTTCCGGGTGCCGGCCTGGCCCTTGTGGCCGGCAGCGCGCGCAACATGGAATGGGTCCGGCAGCAGTTGTTTTATCAAACAATTGGCCCGGACAAGCTCAACCAACTGCGCCATGTACGTTTTTTTGGCAACCTCGACGGTATCCGCGAACACATGCAAAAGCATGCCGCCATTGTGCGGCCAAGGTTCGAGGCCGTGGAATCGATTCTAACCCAAGAGTTGGCAGGCAAGGGCATCGCCACCTGGACCCAACCGCAGGGCGGCTATTTCGTGAGTTTCAACGCTCTGGATGGGTGCGCGAAGGCGGTGGTCGCCATGGCCGCGGAGGCGGGCGTCAAGCTGACCCCGGCGGGAGCCACCTACCCTTTAGGAATCGATCCGCGCGATCGCAACATCCGTATTGCCCCGACTTTCGCTGCACTGGAAGATGTCAAGGCGGCCGTGGAAGTGCTGGCGGTTTGCACCCAGATCGTCAGCATTGCGAAGCTGCTGGCCTGATTACCCATTGCTAAAGACATGCTGGCCCGTATGCATTTAAAAGCGGTTGCCCTTATGACCCCTCGCTAAAATGTAGGATTGCCCCGCCGGCAGGCCCCCAAAAATAAAGCGCCCGGTCCGCGGAGCGGACGGGGCGCTTGATTGTAATGAAAAAGATCTATCGGTTGGCGCGCTTGGACGCCTTGAGCGGATTGATCTTCTGCTTGCTGCCGGCAGCCTGGCGGCTTACATGCGTGGCCATGTTGCAGTGGCCGCTCTTCCATTTGACGTCGGGCTCTGGGCAGGTGGAGCAAAACCAGCCGGAAGCGTATTCCGCTTTTCGGCTGCAGCCGTCACAGGCCTCGACCGTCTCATGGCAGATACCACCATTGTAG
>JASFFM010000351.1:0-4860 GCA_050124295.1 Desulfobacterales bacterium
AGGACCAGCGTTCGCTCGCGCCGACGGATTATATGGTCACCCAGACCATCAAGGCCGATCAGAACGGCGTGTTTTCCTATGCGGCCCCCCAAGCCGGCTGGTGGGGGTTTGCCGCCCTGAGCACAGCGGACTACAAGCTCAAGGCCGACGGTGCGGACAAGGACGTGGAACTGGGCGCTGTCATCTGGGTGAAGTTTGAGGCCTGGCAGGATCAATAAAACGGGATTTGATGCGCCCAAGTCGATTTTCATGCCCGGAGCTTGCGCCTGCCATTTCCCGGACCCGGCCGCCGCAGGTCGCTGAAAAGCCCAACAGCGTTGATGGGCGGCCGACATCCTTACCCCCTATCAGGCAGAATGCTTGTGGATCGAATCGTGGGCATTTGACAATCCCCAACGAACGCTGACGTTCTACAAAGGCTATTTTTGGTTGGGTGCCGACGATTGAATTTGCAATTAGAAGCGGTGAATCACCATTCTCCGCGGGCGGAGAAGATAACCGATGCACATATCCGAAGGTGTTCTTTCGGGCCCTGTCCTCTTGACGGGCGGGGCCCTGGCGGTGGCCGGCACGGCGCTGGGGCTCAAAAGGCTGGACTATGAGCGCATGGCCCGGGCGGGCCTGCTGTCGGCCGCTTTTTTCGTGGCCTCCCTGATCCATGTGCCCATCGGCCCCTCCAATGTTCATCTGGTCATGAACGGAATCGTGGGGCTGATGTTGGGATGGGGCGCCTTCCCGGCGATTGTGGTGGCGCTTGTTTTGCAGGGGGTGTTATTTCAGTACGGGGGATTGACCACCCTGGGCGTGAATACCATCATCATGGCCGCTCCGGCGGTGGCCTGCTACTATCTATGCGGGCCGATGGTCTCGCGGCGCCGCGAAATGGCTTTGGCCGCGGCCTTCGCCTGCGGATTCATCAGTATTCTTTTAGGGGCGGTGGTGGCCGGGGCCGCTCTGATGTTCACGGAAGAAAATTTTCTCGAAGTCACCTTGCTGATCATTACCGCCCACATCCCGGTGATGGTGATCGAAGGATTGATCACGGTTTTTTGTGTGGGATTTTTGCGCAAGGTTCAACCGGGGCTGCTGCCCGGTTTTATCGATAGCGGCTTGGCGGCCTCCGCCGAAAGGGATGAACCATGAAGCACAACCGGTGTGCGCACGACGACTGGCGGCCGATGGGTGTATGTCTGACGATGGCGCTGGCCCTATTGCCCCTGCTGTGGCCGATGACCGTCCGGGCCCACAAAGTCACCGTATTTGCCTGGGTGGAAGGCGACACCGTTTATACGGAAAGCAAGTTCAGCGGCGGGCGGGTCGCCAAGGCCGCCCGCATCGAGGTGTTCAATCTTAGCGGGGAAAAACTGCTCGAAGGCCGCACGGATGACCGCGGCCGATTCGCCTTCCAGCCGCCGCGTCCCGAAGCGCTGCGAATCGTTTTGCTGGCGGGCGCCGGGCATCGCAATGAGTGGCGACTGGCGGCCGAGGAATTCACTGCCGGCCCGGCGACGGCGCCACCGCCCCGATCGGCCGCAGCAACAGAAAGTGCCCCACCTTCGACTTCTTCAGCAGCGGACGCCGGGGAGATCACCGTCACGCTTTCGTCCGGCGAGCTCCAGGCCCTGATTGAAGCCTCCCTGGAAAAAAAACTGGCGCCGATAATGCAACGGCTGCGGCCGGTCGCGCTAGGCCCCTCCCTGAGCGACATTATCGGGGGGCTGGGCTACATTCTC
This sequence comes from Desulfobacterales bacterium, assembly GCA_050124295.1. Lineage (GTDB taxonomy): Bacteria > Desulfobacterota > Desulfobacteria > Desulfobacterales > UBA5852 > JABZFP01. Next base: position 1,734 of record JASFFM010000351.1, read on the forward strand.
GGTCTGGTGGGCCTGGCAAGCTATCTTCACTCCCGACGAAAGTCCGGATAAGGTCATGATTGACGAGCCCCTGGCCCATGGCAACACCTTTTTGCACCGTATCGATCCTCGCCTGCGCATCGTGGCCGCCACGTTATTTTCCTGTGCCGTCGCGGTTTTCCAGGCCTTCGTGGCCCTGTCCACCGCATGCATGATCGGCATGAGTCTGCTGCTGCTCTCCGGCCTGGCATTCCGGGAAACCGGCAAGCGCCTGGCCGTGGTGCTCGGGTTTCTGCTGCTGTTGTGGCTTTTGCTACCCTTGACTTACGAGGGCCAGCGCGTCGGGCAGTTGGGGCCCTTGGTTGTCTACCGGCCGGGCATTTTGCTTGCCGCCCAGATCACCTTGAAAACGCTGGCCATCATCGCGGTTTTCACTGCTTGCGTGGCCACGATTCCCGTGAGCACGTTGGGCCAGTCGTTGGCCCGCTTGCGCGTCCCGGCCAAACTGGTTTACCTGTTGTTGATGTGCTACCGCTATATATTCGTTATTGAACAGGAATACCATCGCTTGATTGCGGCCATGAAAATCAGAGGATTCAGCCCCCGGACCAATCTTCACACCTATCGAAGCTATGCCTATTTGGTGGGCATGCTCTTTGTGCGGGCTGCCAGCCGGGCCGATCGGGTCTATCAGGCCATGCGTTGCCGGGGGTTCGACGGCCGTTTTCACGCGCTGGCCACATTTCCGCCGCACCCTGTTAACCTTTGGTTTGCGCTTGCGTCGGCATCTGTTATGATCACCCTGCTCTGGCTGGAGTGGGTTTATTGAGCCCATCACCGTTGGAAGGTGACACCCGTAATCAACCTGGGGAGAGGAAATTCGTGTCCCTGGACGCCGAACCGATGCCGATCGTTCTGGTGGCATCGGGAACATCGACCACCGCATCCGCCACCTACCGCCGCATTGAAGCGGAATGCCGCCGCCGTTTTCCGGAGCATGCCATTCACCTGGCCTATTCCTCGCGCGCCATCCGCAAGCGGGTACGGGAGAAAACCGGCCAATCGCTGGCCACGCCGGAAGGGGTATTTGATCAGCTGATTCGCGCCGGCTGCCAGCAAGCCGTCGTCCAGGCACTGCATCTGATCTGTGGTATTGAATTTCACTATCTGGCCTGGCGGGCGGCCCAGAGTACGCTCGACATTCATCTGGGGCTGCCTTTGTTGGCGCAACCGGAAGATTTCGACGCCGTGCTGGATTGGATTGCGACGGTTCGTCCCCCTTCCGCTAAAGACGCGCTGGTGCTGGTGGGGCACGGGACAGATCACCCGGCCTGGATGTCCTACGCCCTTTTAGATCAGAGGATCAGGTCACGTTTCGGTGAATCCGTGTTTTTGGGACTGGTCAAGGGAGATCCGGCCCCTTCCGCCCTTGCGGCGCGATTGAAGGCGGCCGGCTGTCGGCAGGTTCACCTCAGACCGTTCATGCTTGTGGCCGGTGCCCATTTCATGCAAGACATTTCCGGCGATCGGCCGACCTCTTGGCAATCCCACCTGCAAGCGCAAGGGTTGACGGTCGTCCCGCACAACGAAGGTCTGGGGACCCATCCGGCGGCCCTGGCCATTTTCGGGCGACATATTCGGGCCGCGATGGCGGATCGTCCTCTGAAATTGGAATGAGAGGTAGTGTTGGAACACGACGAGCAAGCAACCCCGATCATTTCCCTGCGCGGTATCGACTTTTATTTTCCGGGCGGACCCCATGTCTTGAAAGATCTGGATTTCAATCTCTACCCCGGGGATCGGATTGGTCTGGTGGCCCCCAACGGCAGCGGCAAGACCACCTTGTTTCACATTATCATGGGGCTTTTAAAGCCCATCCGTGGCCATTTGACCCTCTTTGGTCACCCGGCGGAAAAAGAAGCCGATTTTGTCGCCATTCGGCGGCGCATCGGGCTGCTCTTTCAAGATGCCGATGATCAGCTCTTCAGCCCGACAGTCCTCGAGGATGTCGCTTTCGGGCCTCTCAACCTGGGCAAAACCCGGGATGAGGCGATCGCCGTCGCGCGCCAGACACTAGACCGATTGGGACTGTCCGATTTTGAAGACCGGATCACCTTTCGCCTTTCGGGCGGTGAAAAACGGCTGGTCTCGCTGGCCACCGTTCTGGCCATGGAGCCCGAGGTGCTGTTATTGGATGAACCCACCACCGGTCTGGACGATCAGACCCGCCGTACACTGACCCAACTGATCGTGGGGCTCAATGACCTATCCTATGTCGTCATTTCGCATAATGCGCGTTTTCTTGCGGCGACCACCGATAAGACCTACTCCATGGAAGGTGGCCGCATTCTGCTGGGTGAAGAAGTCCATCTCCACGAACACGTCCATGCCCATCGCCACGGTCAGGTGCCGCACCAGCACGATTAGCCCAGGCTGCAGGTCACAGGGAGGATGGCATTTTTAGGCGGGCCCGAAAACCATTCCGAACAGTATCAGGCGGTATTTCTCTTCCCGGCGGTGCATGGTCCCTGCACTGCCGGCGACACCTGTGCCATAGCCGGTATCGGAATCGCGCTGCGGGTCGCAAACAGGTTCCCAATCCGTCCCTGATCCGACGTTTCGATATCGCCAGCGCGGTTGTTTTGCCATGTTTTGCTGGCAGTGCCAGTGAAACATGGCATTGGATCGGTTGCCCCAAGCGCGGCCATTTTCCGTGCCGGCCGATTTGGTTTCTGGGGAATTGACCTATCCATTGAATATCATTAGTGTAACGGTTGGAAGAGACCCCGGAGGGGCTGACCTTCTAATTCGTTGGGAAATGGTATATTAATTGCTTCGCTAGCGCTTTTGGTCGCAGCGGTGCGCTCAACAGCGGTGTCCTGAACAAGGGTTCCTGCAATGATGTCCGCTCAGATGGTTTATTGATTTTTCTTTTTTGGGGAGGAGAAGCATGACGCAATCAATCTACAGCCTCTGTTTCATGTGCTCGGTACGGTGTCCTATCAGGCTCGAGGTAAAAGACGGACAGGTGAAATGGATCGAAGGCAATCCTCATGTGGCCGGAATGGAGGGCAGCTTGTGCCCCAAGGGGGCGGCCGGCATCTCGATGCAGTATGACGCCCAGCGCGTACAAAGCCCTATGATCCGT
>JASFFM010000352.1:0-4846 GCA_050124295.1 Desulfobacterales bacterium
AAGAACAATCCCGTGCTGATGGGCGAGCCTGGCGTGGGCAAAACGGCGATCGTGGAGGGGCTGGCCCGGCGTATCGTGGAGGGCGATGTTACCGAATCCCTCAAAAACCGGCGCCTGGTGGCCCTTGACATGGGCGCCCTGATCGCCGGGTCCAAATACCGGGGAGAGTTTGAGGATCGGCTCAAGGCGGTTTTGAAAGAGATCGAAAATGCTGAGGGCGAGATCATTCTGTTTATCGACGAGTTGCACACCCTGGTGGGGGCCGGTGCGACCGAAGGCGCCATGGATGCCTCCAACATGCTCAAACCGGCCCTGGCTCGGGGCACCCTGCGCTGCGTGGGGGCCACGACCCTCAAGGAATACCGCAAGTACATTGAAAAAGATGCGGCCTTCGAGCGCCGCTTCCAGCCGGTGCTGGTGCCCGAGCCCACCATTACGGACACCATCTCGATTCTGCGTGGCTTAAAAGAGAAATACGAGGTGCACCACGGCGTGCGCATCAAGGATTCCGCCATCGTGGCGGCCGCCACCCTCTCGGACCGCTACATTGCCGATCGCTTTCTGCCGGACAAGGCCATCGACCTGGTGGACGAGTGCGCCTCCAAGCTGCGCATCGAAATTGACAGCATGCCCTCCGAAATCGATGAAATTCAGCGTCGCATCACCCAGGTCGAGATCGAGCGCCAGGCCCTGAAGAAGGAATCCGACCGGGATTCCCGGGACCGCCTCGCCAAGCTGGACCAAGAGGTGGAGGGCCTCAACGAGGCCATGCGCGGTATGCGGGCCCACTGGCAGCACGAAAAGCAACTCATCCAGCAGCTACGCGAGATCAAGGCACAGCAGGAGCAGTTGGGCACCGAAGCCGAACAGGCCCAGCGCGCCGGTGACTTGGCGCGGGTGGCGGAAATCCGCTACGGCAAGGCGACCGAGCTGGACCGTAAAATGGAAGCCGTGCGCGGGGAGCTGACCGCTTTGCAGGGCGAGAAGAAAATGCTCAAGGAAGAAGTGGACGACGAAGACGTGGCCGAAGTCGTCTCCCGCTGGACCGGCATTCCGGTCAGCAAAATGCTGGAAGGCGAGCGCGAGAAGCTGGTCCATATGGAATCCCGGCTGGGACGTCGGGTCATCGGCCAGGAAGAGGCCATCACGGCCGTTTCCAACGCCGTGCGCCGGGCGCGCTCCGGCCTGCAAGACCCTGCACGTCCCATCGGCTCCTTTATCTTCATGGGCCCCACCGGGGTGGGCAAGACTGAACTGGCCAAGGCCCTGGCCGAATTCATCTTCGACAGCGAGCAGGCCATCGTGCGGGTGGACATGTCCGAATACATGGAAAAGCATTCTGTGGCCCGCCTGATCGGAGCCCCCCCGGGCTATGTAGGCTATGACGAGGGTGGCTACCTGACCGAGGCCGTGCGGCGGCGCCCTTACGCCGTGGTGCTCTTCGACGAGATTGAAAAGGCCCACCCGGAAGTCTTTAACGTCCTGCTGCAAATCCTGGACGACGGCCGCATGACCGACGGCAAGGGCCGCACCGTGGACTTCAAGAATACGATTATTATCATGACGTCCAATGTTGGCAGTCAGATGATCCAGAACCTGGCGCACAGCGATCGCGCCACGATGGAGCGCAGCGTCATGGAGGCTCTGCGGGCCAGCTTCAAGCCGGAGTTCTTAAACCGCATCGACGAGACCATTATCTTTTTAGGCCTGCAGCCCGAGCAGATCGCCGCTATCGTCGATATCCAGATGCAGCACCTGGCACAGCGTCTGGCCGAGCGTCATATCGTGCTGGAGTTGAGCGCCGCGGCCCGGGACTTCCTGGCCGAAAAAGGCTACGATCGTGTTTACGGCGCTCGCCCCCTGAAACGGGCGATCCAGCAATATATTGAAAACCCCTTGGCCTTGGAGCTGCTCAAGGGCCATTACGGCGAGGGCACCCGGATATTTGCCGACCGGGATGGAGAGCGGATCGTGTTCGTGAAAAAATGAGCTTGGCGCCCGGGGCTATCGGAATACCAAGGGCTGCCCAAGCCAGGGGGCGATTCTTTCACGGTCCCCCGCGAAGGCCAATATTGCCTTCTCTGCGCGATGGCGGGTTTCCCATCACCAATACCGGGGTGCGCGGCCGGGCGGTGGTCGGCGCCATGTCGGAAAACAACCTCTGATGATGGTGACGCATGCTTGAGCACCGCGCCTCTGATAAGGCCGGAAACCGTTGTCGACGGCTTTTCTCGATTCTGGCCCGCGAGATTTATCCCGGCATTGTCATTCCCCATCCCGGGCATCCCCTGATCCCTTGGCAGGCATCTAGCCGCCAACACGATCAGGATGGCGGATGATCGACCCGGTATCCCGAATTGCAGGTCGGTCATGGGCGGCACGATTTTTTGGGTTCAACGTCGTTGCGGTTTGCCGTTCAGAGGCCCGCATTTCCGCCACCCGCTGGCGGTTCAAATCAACAAATGAACGCCATTCATCCGATGGGCTCAATTCAAAAATTATATAAATTACAGATAGATATTGACATTGATGGTTTCGTCATCATCTTGACACCGAGACGAGGATTGTGCCATATTCCTGAATTCTGAATTGGCCTGGCAAGGGTGTCCATGGCGGCCCATCGGGGCTGCCTCAGCGGGCCTTGCAATCGATCAAATGGTACGGGGAATAGAGGTATAATCCATGAGTGAAAGCAGACTTGCCAGAATCCTCAAAGCAGGGCACTTCGCATTTACCGGCGAGTTGGGCCCCCCGCGTGGTGCCAATGTCGAACATGTCCGCGAAAAAGCCGCCCCCTTGAAGGGTACGGTGGATTCGGTCAACATCACCGACAACCAGACCGCCATGGTGCGCATGTCCAGTTGGGCCGCGGCGTTGGTTGCGCTTCAGGAAGGTCTCGAGCCCAATTACCAGATGGTCTGTCGGGACCGCAACCGTCTGGCCATGCAGGCCGACATCCTGGGGGCCTATGCCCATGGCATTCGCAACATCCTATGCCTCTCCGGTGATCATCAGCAGTTCGGGGATCATCCCAATGCCAAAGGCGTGTTCGACATCGACTCCATCCAACTAATCGGTATGATCAAGCGCATGCGTGATGAGGGCCTTTTTCTGAGTGGCGCCAAAATCGACGGTGCCCCTCAAATGTTCATCGGTGCCGCGGCCAATCCGTTTGCAGAGCCCTTCGAGTGGCGTGTGCACCGCCTGGCCAAGAAAATAGAAGCCGGGGCTGATTTCATCCAGACCCAATGTATCTACAATATGACCAAAATGCGTGCATGGGTTCGACAGGCCAACGATATGGGCCTTACCGAGAACACATACATCCTGGCGGGGGTAACCCCCATGAAAAGCCTCGGTATGGCGCGCTACATGAAAAGTAAGGTGCCGGGCATGGATGTGCCCGACGAAATTATCAAACGGCTCCAGGGGGTGGATAAGAAAAAGCAGGCCGATGAAGGCATCAAGATCGCCTGTGAGCAGATCGAAGAATTCAAGGAAATGAAAGGTGTCGCGGGGATCCACCTGATGGCCATCGAGTGGGAGCACCGGGTGCCGGAAATCGCCGAATTGGCCGGTGTCCTTCCACGGCCGGAGGTGTAAAGGCAGGGTGCCGCGGCGGATCCGGCCGTTTCGATACCCAGGTCATCGATTGTTCGGTTTGACGGGCTGAATATTTGGGGAGATGTTCATGTACGATTTTATCAGGGGCCCACTGCTGTGGGTGGCTTTCCTGGTTTTCATCTTCGGTACGGTTTACCAGGTCTATCGGTTTTACCGATTGAGCCGTCCGCATAAGCGCTATCGGCTGCGTGTGCCTTTCGGCAAACCGCCCAAAGATCCTTCCGCCCCACCGGATGAACCGGTCTTGACATGGTGGCAGCAGGTGAAGCTGAGCGTGGTGGGGGTCAACCCGATCATGGTCTCGGTCACCACGATATTTCACCTGGCCCTGGTGCTGACCCCGTTGTTCATCCTGGGCCATAACGTTCTGCTGGATCTGGCCTGGCACGTCAGTCTGCCCAGCCTGCCGGAAGCGGTTGCCGATGGACTGACGATTGTGGTCATTGCCGGCGGTGTTTTCTTTCTTCTGCGCCGGTTGTTTGTGGCACGCGTGCGCGCCATCTCAACAGCCTACGATTTTTATGTTTTGCTTATCGCCACGGCACCTTTTATCACCGGCTTTTTGGCCTATCATCACTTTTTCGATTATGACACGGTGATCGTCCTGCATATACTGGCCGGCGAAATCATGTTGATGGCCGTGCCGTTCACCAAACTGGTGCACATGCCTTACTTTTTCATCAATCGATTCCTGCTGGTACAGGAGAATACCCTGGGTGCCGGCGGAAGCCGGGTTTGGCGATAGGCACCGCTCTATGTGGAGACCGCAATGAGCTCAAACGATCAGGCGCCCATCAATCATGACGAAGTTCGCGACATGCTGGATCGGCACAAGGATAAAATGAAAACCGCGCTGAAGGTCTGTGCCCATTGCAGTCTCTGTGCCGACAGCTGCTTCCTGTACCATGTCCATGACGGAGATCCGCGCTACATGCCGTCCCACAAGTTTATCAATTCATTGGGCCGGCTTTACAAAAAAAAAGGCAATATCGACCGGGCCGGATTTAAAGAAATCGAGGCGATCGTCTGGCGACGATGTGTGCTCTGTACCCGCTGTTATTGCCCTTTGGGCATCGATATTCCGGAGATGATCGCCATCGCCCGCGACATTTGCCGCTCCCAGCAGGTCTATTTCCAGTGGAACGAGCTCGAACAGCCGGTGGATTAAATGCCAAGCATCCTGGCCCCGGCAGGTCCCGTGGCGTGGGCCAGAAAGGTATCG
>JASFFM010000353.1:0-4832 GCA_050124295.1 Desulfobacterales bacterium
GCATGAAGCGATCAAAAGCCTTGGCCGTGAGAACAAAACCTTCGGGAACGGGAAGACCGGTTTCGTTGCTGATCACCGCCAGGTGGGCCGCTTTGTGTCCCACCAAAGGCGTCATATCTTTATGGATATCTTCCAGGGAAACTAAAATCGGATGAGAGGGCAGGCTGAGCGCTGGTTCGAAGAGGGGGGTCATTTGCCTGGCGAACTGCTGGTGAGCTTTGAGGAGGTCGTCACTGCGATGGTCCCCGAGATCACCCAGGGCGACGATCAGTTTCTGGGCCGACAACTGCAGGCGATCATAGAGACCTTTGATGGCATCCATATCGACGGGATCGTCACTGTGTTCGATGCGCTCGAATTCGGCCATGAGCGCCATGGCTTCGTCGTAGGGGGCCAGGATTTCCTCAAAGCGGACAGCGGCGGCCGAAAGGTACCCCGATGAATGGGGCACCGACAGATCGGGGAGCGGTTTTTTTACGCTGATACCGGGCTTGTCCATTGACGCTTTCCAAAGCATATCGTCGCTGATCGGAGGCCAGGTTGGAATCCGTCTTCAGCGGCCGCCTTCAAGGTGTATTATCTGTGATGCCATGTCCGATTTGTCAACGGATTTCTATTATTGTCGGTCAATTACCCCCCAAGATGGGTTTGCTCCCACGGGCGGTGGCCATTCACATGAGCCCTATCCGGCGGGTGCCGGATGCTATAAGAGGACGGCTGCCAGAGGGCTTTCGCGATTTCCACCCGCGGGCATCAAAGGGTTTGCCGGATCGTGGCCGCGCTTGGCCACCGCACGGCCGGGCCTTGCGCTCCTGTCGCCTCGTGGTTGGCCCAACACCGGGCTTGCCGGCCTCGACACAATCGCTTAGTATGGGGTCACCGGATAGGGTCAGCCATGGAAAAGAGCGATCGATGAGCGATGGATATGCCCCCTGAACAACGCAAAATACAGGTCGTATGGCCAGATGAGGCAACCTTTTGGATGGATCGCTGGGGGTATTGGTGCAACGCCCACGGTCGTTTCGAACACAAGAAGATCAGCGATTATTTCCACGCCGCCATCGCGCGGGACAAGCACGGCTATTTTGTGTCCCAGGAGAACGGGGAGATCCTCGAGAAGGTCTACTTCCATTATGAGGACACAGCCTTGTTTGTTGTTGCCGTTATGCCCGGCGATAACCTGACGCTTGTGCTCAATACCCGGCGGCAGATAACGCTCGATCCCCGGGCATTGCTGATTTGCAATGATCAGCTCTATCTTCGCAAGGACGACGAGTTGATCAAATTTAACGAAAGCGCTATGCTCCGTATCAGCCGCTATTTGGAGCACGAGGGCGAGAAGTGTTTCATATCGATCAAGGGCGGGCGAATACCGATACCCGAAACGCACGCTGATACACCGTCCGGAGGTCATCCCGGACAATCGGATCCTTAACGGGCGACATGCCCATCGCCAATCGATGGGGGGGAAGAATGACCTGGTTTATCTATCTGTTCAGCATCGCCTGGATTGCCGCGGGTAGTTTTCTGATCCTCTACACGCACCACAGCCGGGAAACGATGGCGCGCTGGTTTGCTAAGATCGGTCGGGTGCCGATGTCCGCGGCGGCCGCCGTTATCGGGATTTTGTTGGTATGGGCGGCCCGCGGCAGCCCGAATGCCGGCGTGATTGTGTTGATCGGGCTGCTGGCCATTCTCAAGGGGGCCCTGTTTTTTTTCAACCCCCACCAGCTGTTCGAAAAAACGCTGCACTGGTGGCTGGAACAGGCCCCTAACCAAACCTATCGTCTGGCCGGGATCATTACCATTGTTTTGGGAACAGCGCTTTTCTCCTGGGCTTGAAGAAGGATTCAATGACCTCGGTCTGCCACAAACATCGCCGGGTGAGAACCCCCTTCCTGATCAGATCGCTTGTGAAGGTCCTTGTGATCTTGGTGGCGGTAATGATGGGGCGCTTGCCGGCCTCGGCCGAGGAAATCTACCGCTGGCAGGATGCGGCCGGTGTCCGGCACTTCTCGGATCGTCCCCCGGCGACGGGCAGCTTTGAGGTCATTTCATCATCACCCGTCGTCGATACGCCCCCTGCCGCAGCCCTCCCGCTGGAAACCAGTCCGCTGGCGCCTGTCTCCGGGGGTGTTTTCTGGCGCATTGAAAACGGTCGCTCGCCGCCGAGTTATCTTCTGGGTACGATTCACTCGGCCGATCCCCGGGTGTTGCAATGGCCGGCTGTGATTGATGACGCGTTGCAGCAGGCCAGCATCTTTGTGATGGAAATGACGCTGGAAGCGAATACATTTTTTACGCTCGGCAGCGCCATGATGTTTTCGGATGACCGTGATTTGGCTGACCTCCTGGGACCTTCCGACTATCAGCGTCTGGTGGACGCCATGGCCGCCCAGCCGTTTCCCGAAGCCATTTTGCGGCGAATGAAACCCTGGGTATTGATGGCCCTGCTCAGTCAACCCAATACCGGCCAGGGAGCGTTTATGGATCTGCGCCTCTATCGGCAGGCCGTCTCCCAAGGAAAGCAAGTCTTCGGTCTCGAGAGCGCCGAAGAGCAGTTGGCCGTATTCGATGGTCTGCCAATGGATGACCAGGTGACAATGCTGCGATCAACGCTGAATCAAGTGGAAGATCTGCCCCGCATGATCGATCAATTGACCGATACTTATTTGGCCGGCGACCTGCAAGCCATTGCCGACCTGGCCCGCTCGTATATGCAGGGGGAAGGCGCGGATCTGGAACAGCGCATTTTCAGGCGTTTGAACGATGAACGCAATGCCCGCATGGTTCAGCGGATGGTGCCGCAAGTTGAACGCGGCGGAGCGTTTATTGCCGTTGGGGCGCTTCATCTGGCCGGGCCGACCGGTATTATTCAGCAACTTGGGGAGCGGGGTTTTCGCCTGCTACCGGTGCAATGACCGAACCAGACCGCGACGGCGTGCTTCGGCATAGGGAAGCCGGGGGACGGCGCGAGCGGTGGCCCCATCGGCGTTTGCCGGACGGGTCAGCGAACAGGGGGGGCATGGTATCCATCGCAACAATCCGACAGTTTTTGCTGGTCTCGCTTGTGCTTATGGCCGGGGCGGTAACCGTCGATGCCCAGCCCGCCGCGCTTGATCGAGGACTGGACGAGATTGCCCGGGTGAACGGGGTCATCATCACCCGCCGGGATTTTCAGGTCGCCTACCGGGCGGCCGTCGACCGTCACGCCCGGGAAGGACGGCCGATCAACGAGGCCCACATCGCACCTGTTCGGCAAGCCGTCATTGAACGCCTCATCGACGATGAATTGTTGTATCAGGAAAGTCTACGGCTGGGAATTAACATTGCGGAAGCCGAAATCGACGCCCTGGTCGCCGCGGCCCGTGCGCGCTCCAAAGACCCTGCCGCTTTTGAACAGGAGCTTGCCCAACAGTATTTGGATATGCCCGCCTACCGGCGGCAATTGCGCCGTCAGCAGGCCATCAAGCAAGTTATCGCCCGGCAGGTGATGCCGTCCGTCGCGGTTTCAGAAGAAGACCTCCGTGATTTCTATCAGACCAACCGGCAACGCTATCAAATTCCCGAAAAAGTACGCCTGAGCCATATTTTGATACGCACGAGCCCGGGAGATGGCCCCGATCAAAGCCCTACGGCACGCCGCACGATTGAAAGGATCAGGGCGCAATTGCTGGAAGGTGAAGACTTTGCGACCCTGGCGCGTCAATACTCCGAAGAACCGCGCCGTGAAGCGGGTGGCGATCTGGGCTATGTCCAGCGCGGCCAGATACGCCCCCAGTTGGAAGACGCGGTTTTTAATCTGGCCGTCGGGGAGACCAGCCCGATCCTGACGACGACATACGGATTTCACCTTTTTCGGGTGACGGACCGCACGCCGAAACGGGACGTCTCCTTCGCCGAGGCCCGTGCCCAGATCCAGAAGACCCTGGTGCAACGCAGGCGTGACCAGGCGGTGGCGTTGTACATCGATTCCCTGCGCAAGAAGGCCGATATCCACGCCACACGCTGAGTTTTTTGCAAAAACGGCCCCCCGAGCGCTTAAACATTGTCCTGCCCCTGACGGGCCGTCAAAGGTATCGGACGTTGCGGGATGAGGCTTGACAATCTATTTCTTAGAAGAGGTTCATCCTACCTGCCGGTGTTTTAAACTTCCCTTCCGATCCCCCGGGGGCGCGGCTTGCCAACGCCTCCAGGATACCCATTATTATCAGGTTACCCAAATTGTTGCCTCCGCCTGGCAAACGGTTTGCGACCGACACAGAACCATCCAAAGGAATCGATGCATGCCCAAAGATCACGCCTTAACCCATCAGGTGCGCCGGAACTGTTTGATCTCCGATGCGCGTTTTGCAGGATTGTATTCCGTATGCGGGTTGGCCATGCGACTGCGCGATTTATACAAATGGGAACATTCACTGCCCCCCTTCGAAGAGCACGAGGCCAGCCGCGTCCTGGCTTGGATCGGAGAGAAAGAGGACCAGTGGGAAAAATTGCTGAAGGCCGAATTCAGCGATTTGGTTATTGATGGAGCCCCCATCGACCCTTTCGACACCGAAACCGTCAATCGCCTGATCGAACCCCAGGGGCTTTTCTACGCCGCCGGCTATGCCCATCGTCTAAAGCCCTCCTTCGTTCTGGCCGCCATCGAATCTCGAACCACCGTCAACGGACATCCCGTGGTAATCCTGAAAAAGGAATTGGCACGCGACCTCTTGACGCTCCCGGCGTTGACGCAGAGCAACACCGTTGTGATTCGCAATTCGGCGGTCGCGCTTTATGTCTGGGATCAAATGCTGTATCTGACGCAGTCCGGGCGACCTTTCTTCCAC
>JASFFM010000354.1:0-4812 GCA_050124295.1 Desulfobacterales bacterium
TGACCCTGCGTATCCAAAAGGGCGGCAAGACCCCCGCCGGCTCGGAGGAATTCGAACCCATCGATTCCCACTGGGTGCCCTACGACATGATCGTCAACATAACCTGCCGCCTGATCGTGCCCTTTGTTCAGCTTTTCGCCCTGTATGTCATCGCCCACGGGCACTACAGCCCCGGCGGCGGCTTCCAGGGCGGCGTCATTTTCGGGGCGGCCCTCATTCTGTTTGCCATCTCCCACGATCTGCGTTCAGTCTTCCGCCGCCTGCAAGAAAAGACGGCCATGCTCCTGAGCGCAGCTGGCGTCCTGATTTATGCCGGCACCGGCGTGCTGTGCCTCGTTCTGGGGGGCAATTTTCTGGACTATGGCCGTTTGGCGGGGTTTCTGGGTGTCGATGCCGTCATGGCCCGCTCCCACGGTATCCTGATCGTTGAAATCGGCGTCGGGCTGGCCGTCATGGCCGTTATGGTGATGCTCTACTACAATCTCTCATCGGCCGGCCGCCACGACGAAGGGCTTTGATCTTATGGAAGCCATCCTCTCCAGTTTCCTGACCAAATACAATTACTGGGTGTTCATCGGCCTGGTGATGATCGGCATGTACGCCCTGATCGCCAAGCACAACCTGGTCAAAAAAATCATCGGGATGAACATTGTCCAGACGGCCGTCATTTTGTTTTATGTCAGTATCGCCGCCAAGCAGGGCAAGACCATCCCGATCATCGACACCGGGCACGGGGCGGACGCCCACCACGCCGTCCAGGCCATCGACTACATCAACCCCCTGCCCCATGTGCTCATGCTGACCGCCATCGTCGTTTCGGTGGCCACCCTGGGCGTGGCCCTGGCCCTGGCGATCAAAATTTACCAGCAATACGGCACGCTCGAAGAAGACGAAATCGCAGCCCAGATCGATAAGCCATGACCGCTCATTTTCCCGCGCTCATCATTGTGGTCCCCCTGGTGACGGCCTTCGTGATCACCATCGTGGGCTGGATCGACAAACGCTGGTGTTTTCCCCTGACCGCGGCCGCCCTTCTGGCGACGCTTCTGGCCAGCGTGGGGGTGCTGGTGGCGGTGCAGCAAAATGGCGTGATCGAATATTTCATGGCCGGCTGGACGCCACCGGTGGGCATCAATCTGCGGGTGGACCATCTAAACAGTCTGGTGCTCGTGGCCGTGTCCGCGGTGGCCCTCCTCAATCTACTGGGCACCCGGCCGATCGTGGAGCAAACCTACGCCGATCGTTTGGGGGCCTTCTATACCCTTTATATTCTGCTGGTCACGGGCCTGCTGGGCATCACGGCCACCGGTGATGCCTTCAACCTCTACGTCCTGATCGAGATCGCCGCTTTGACAGGCTATGCCCTGATCGGCATGGGGCCGGGCCGGGCACCGCTATCGAGTCTCAACTACATTTTTATGGGCACCATCGGGGCCAGCTTCTATCTCCTGGGCGTGGGCTACCTCTATCTGGCCACGGGCACCCTGAACATGGTCGACCTGGCGGCCAGGCTGCCGGACATCTACAACTCCCGGCTGGTGGTGTCGGCCTTTATCCTCTGTCTGGCCGGCCTGTGCCTCAAAATGGGTTTCTTCCCGCTGCATGCCTGGCTGCCCAACGCGTATGCACATGCGCCCTCGCCCGTCAGCAGCCTGGTGGCCCCGCTGGTGACCAAGGTCATGATTTACGTCATGATCCGGATTATGCTCTTCGTCTTCAACCCGGTGTTTGCCTTCGACCTGATGTCCATCGGTGAACCGATGGTATGGCTGGCCAGCCTCGCGATTGTCGCCGGTTCCGTGCTGGCGTTGTCGACACGACGGCTAAAACGCATGCTGACTTACATTATCGTCGCGGAGGTCGGTTACATGGTGGGGGGGTTCTGGCTGGGAAACCGACTGGGTATTTCCGGCGCGATCCTGCATATCATTAACGATGCGGTGATGACCTTCTGCGTATTCCTGACCGCAGCGGCCATTATTTATAAGGTCGGCAGCGACGCCATCGATGACATGCAGGGGCTGTTCAAGAAGATGCCCGTCACCATGGGGGTCTTGGTCGTGGCGGGGCTCTCTATCATCGGCGTCCCCCCGACCTGCGGATTTTTCAGCAAGTGGTATCTGATTTCGGGTGCCATCGCCGCCGGTCAGTATGGGTTTATGGCGGCCCTTTTACTGAGCAGTTTGATCAACGTGGTGCTCTTTTTCCGTATTTTCGAGATCGCTTATTTTGAACCGTTCGGCGCCCATCACGGCGATCACCATGCCGGGCATGGGCATTTGATTTCTGAAGTCCAGGAAGCGCCCTTCGAGATGCTTGCGACGCTGGTTGTGACCGCCGTACTTCTGTTTGCGCTGGGGATTTACGCCGGAGATATCGTCAGCCTGATTATTGACCATGCCATTCCGGTGGGGATCACCTGACCCATGGACACCCTGATTTCGGCCAAGCCGCTGATTGCCGTCCTCGTGTCGCTTTGTGTGACGCCGCTGATCGCCTACAGCCATTCGCCCAATATCCGTGAAGGCTGGACCTTTCTTGCCGCCGGAGTGAAGTTTGCCCTTGTGGCCTCGATGCTGCCGACCGTTATGAATGGTAGCGAAATCACTTTTTCGGTTGTAGAAGTCCTGCCGGGGCTGGGTATTGCTTTCCGGGTCGATGCTTTCGGATTATTGTTTGCCCTGGTGGCGTCGTTCCTGTGGATTATCACCTCGGCCTATTCGATCGGCTATATGCGCGGTCTGGATGAGCATGGACAGACCCGCTATTTCTGTTTCTTTGCGATTTCTCTCAGTGCGACCCTTGGCGTGGCCTTCTCCGCCAACCTGCTGACCATGTACTTGTTTTATGAAATGCTGTCGCTGGCCACCTACCCTCTGGTCACACACCACCAGGATGAAGAGGCGCGAACTTCGGGTCGCAAGTATCTGCTCTACACCGTGGGATCTTCCATCGGTCTGGTGCTGCCGGCGATGCTGATAACTTATCATTTGAGTGGGAACCTGGATTTTACACCCCAGGGGGTTTTGGCCGGAACCGCATCACGGGGCACGGTGGCCATTCTTCTGTTCATGTTTGTCTTCGGGTTTGCCAAGGCGGCCGTCATGCCCCTTCATTCCTGGCTGCCGGCGGCCATGGTGGCGCCAACACCGGTCAGCGCCTTGTTACATGCCGTGGCTGTCGTCAAGGTCGGTGTGTTCAGTATCGTTCGGGTCGTCATGGGCATATTCGGCACCGATGTCCTCCAGACTTTGGACTTGAGCACGCCGCTGCTTTTTGTTGCCGCCACCACCATATTGGTGGGGTCCTTCATCGCGCTTTCCCAAGACAATTTGAAACGCATGCTGGCGTTTTCCACCATTGCCCAGCTTTCCTACATTGTGCTGGGCGTGGCCTTGTTATCGCCCAAGGGTGTCACCGGCGGCATGGTTCACATCGCCATGCATGCCTTTGGCAAAATCACCCTCTTTTTCTGCGCGGGAGCCATTTTTGTGGCCACGGGCAAGAAGAACATTAGTGAGATGACCGGCATTGGGCGACGGATGCCGGTGACCATGACGGCTTTTTTTATCGGGGCCCTCAGTATTATCGGGATGCCCCCCTGCGGCGGGTTTCTGAGCAAATGGTTGCTCGTATTAGGCGCTCTGGAAGCCGACAAGGTGGCCATTTTGGCGGTTCTGCTGTTCAGCTCGCTGTTGAATGCGGCCTACTTTATGCCGGTGGTCTATCGGGCGTTTTTCTGCCCTCCCGAAGACGCTCTTTTTGAACCCAAAGTTCAGGAAGCCCCCATGTTCTGTGTCGTTCCCCTGGTCATCACAGCCATGATATCCATTGTGCTGCTGGTGTATCCTCAACCGTTTATGCAATTGGCGGTTCAGTCGGCCGCTAAATTTGCCGGATGATAAGCCATGCACGACGAACATGAAGAATTGATGGAATTGAAGCACGACCCTGTTCCGGGCTACCGGCCGATTTTTTTCGTGGCCATTACGGTGGGCCTCATTTACTTAGGTGTCGTTTTTTTCCATACCCTGTAGCACGGCGGGCACACGCCTGGGCGACCGGGCAAGGCGATATTTCAGGATGATCGTTGGGTCCGCCCGGAGGTCGTTGACATGCATTCAAAATCGCCGGATGAAAAAACCTACCTGTTTGACAAGCCCAAGAATGTCAAACGGGTGTTCCTCTTTTTCTATTCCGCGCTCATTTTGCTTCTGATCGCCGAGTTTTTTGTCCACAAACACCCCCATTTCCCCTGGGAGGAGTGGTGGGGATTCTACGCGGTTTATGGCTTTGTGGCCTGTGTTCTTTTGGTTCTGGTGGCCAAATACATACTGCGTCCGCTCGTCAAGCGCCGGGAGGACTATTATGATTAGCCCCCTTCCCCCGGCCGCCGTGTTCATCATCGGCGCCCTGCTTGTCCCGCTGGTGCGCGGAAATCTGCGGCGCTTTTTGATGCTGGCGTTGCCAGCGCTGGCGTTCATCAATCTGATCCATCTGCCCATGGGCGACAGCTGGACGGTATCTTTCCTGGGGCAGGAGCTGGTGCTGGCGCGCGTCGATCGGCTTTCATTGGTATTTGGCTATATTTTTATTCTGATCGGGTTCATCACCACAATCTACGCCCTGCATGTCGAAGAAACCCTGCAGAATATGGCCGGTCTCCTCTACACGGGCAGCGCACTCGGCGTGGTCTTTGCCGGCGATTTTTTCAGCTTTTTCATATTCTGGGAGTTGTTGACGGTTTTCTGTGTGCAATTGATCTGGGCCCGCCGAACACGCCTATCCATGGGGGCCGGGTATCGTTACCTC
>JASFFM010000355.1:0-4794 GCA_050124295.1 Desulfobacterales bacterium
TAGCGCGGCTCATCCAAAAGTCCCATTCCGCGGGAGGGGTTGCAGGAATCATGGAAGGTTATCTTATGGTTGTCATTGCGGCTGGGGTCCAGATCCAGCTTGCCGTGCTTGATCAGGTCGGCCGTAAATTCGGTGATGTGGACCATCTTGGTGGAAGCCGCGTTTTCAAACTTGGTCCCGGTGATCGGATTCACCGGCGCCTCCAGATGATCGGCGGGGCCGTTCATGGTGTCCATATATTGATGAATCACCCGCCACATGTGGCCGCATTCACCGCCGATGATCCATTTGACCCCCAGCCGTTTGGCTTCCGCATACATCTTGGCGTTCAGGCGTTTCATGGTCTCGTGGGAGGTGAAGAAACCAAAGTTGCCGCCTTCCGAAGCGTAAGTGCTCCAGGTGACATCCAGACCGTATTTTTCCTTGAGAAACTGGAACAGGATCAGATACCCCATGCAGGTGTAGGTGCCCGGATCGGCAAACACATCGCCGGAGGGGGTGATAAAGAGAATATCGGCCCCCTTTTTGTTGAAATTGGGCATGCAGTTGACGCCGGTGATCTCTTCGATGTCTTCCACGAAGAATTCCAGCATGTCCTTGAAGGCATGGGGCTGGATGCCCAGATGGTTGCCGGTCTGGTAACAGTTGGATACCGGGGTGGCGATCCAGTCGATGTTAAGGCCCAGCAGGTTGAGCAATTCCCGGCCGATGATCGTAATTTCCGCCGTGTCGATGCCGTAGGGGCAAAACACCGAGCAGCGCCGGCATTCCGAACATTGGAAAAAATAATACCACCACTCCTTGAGCACATCCAGGGTCATGGGGCGGGCCCCGGCCAGGCGGCCCATGATTTTGCCGGCCTTGGTGAAGTCGTTGCGGTAGACCGAGCGCAGCAGTTCCGCACGCAGGACCGGCATGTTTTTGGGATCCCCGGTGCCGATAAAATAGTGGCATTTGTCAGCGCAGGCCCCGCAGCGAACACAGATATCCATGAACACCTTGAAAGAGCGGAATTTCTCCAGGCGCTCTTTCAAGCCGTTGTGGATGATCTCCTGCCAGTTATCCGGCAGCAGCCAGTCGTCTTCGGTCGGATTCCATTTGCGCACATTGGGTGCGCTCAGGGTTTCCATGCTTTTGGGGTTGGCCGAGTAGCAGTACATTCCCTTGCGGATGTCCAACGGGATGTCCATCCAGTCGTTCCCCTTGGGGGGTCGGTGATCTATATGGGAAAATAGTTCACCGCTTTTGGGCAGATCGCTCATTATTCATTACTCCTTTTTATCAACAGGCAGTCCGGCATCGATCATTTTTTCCCTAAAATCATCTTCATACTCTTCGTAGGTATGAACTTTTACCGGGTAGTTCCACGGGTTCACATGGCGAACGGCGCGGGTATTATTGGGCAGATTACGGGTCGGGCTCAGGAATACACCCCCCAGATGCATCAATTTGCTCCAGGGGAAATACGCCAGTAGAACACAGACAAAGAAAATATGGATATAATAAATGCTCCCGATTTCCTGCATCCTTGCTATGGTTGGCAGACTGAAGGAAACCAGGCCGTAGGACAGTTCCTTGGCCGCGGTAACGTTGATCTTCAAAAAATAGCGCATAAAGATGCCGGTGAAGGCAATGCCGAAGATTAGAAACAAGGGAAAGTAATCCGACGCCAATGAGATCAACCGAACATTGGGCAGGTAGACCCGTCGCAGGAAGAGGAAAAAAACCGTGCCCAGCAGAACGAAACTCGAGAGAGAAATGGTCGGCTGTCCGATCTGGACGAAGGTGTCGATGTTCTCGAGAACCTCAAACGGCAGGGGCAGCGGGTCCAGAAAAAAGCGGGCATGGCGCAGGATCACCACCAGAAATGTGTAATGGAAGGCCAGGGCAAACAGCCAGAGCCAAATTTCGATGTCGTAGCTGATGCGGCCGTCCGAATTTACCCGCATGCGTGTATTCCGGAAGAGGGACCGAAAGGTCACCACTTCAAAAAACATCCGGGCCACCACGCCCGCTTTGGTAAACGGGTTGTCGATCGGGTTGGATTTAATCCACGGCAGCGACTTGGCCTGGCCGGCGGTGGTGGGAATGCGGAACGGTACGGTGGAGCGCGCCCAATTCATCATGCGGATGAAAAAGCCCACCAAAAAGACGATCACCGCAACGTAGGGCAGAATCACGCCGAACAGCACCTGAAGCCCAAGGACTTCACATCCCACCCAGGCGATCAGCGCCAAGACCAAGACGGCTAGCAAGGAGTAGAAATACTTTACGTTCATTGACCGTTACCTCACTTTTGGGCTTCCGGAACGGCGTTGACGGCCCTGTATTTCGGAAACCGATATTAAGATTACAATGGACATTAGGAACCCTCGGTATCCGGCTTGATATCCGGATTTTCGCGCACCAGGCCCGCACGTGCAAATGCGCGATATATTTTGCTTTGTTCTTCGTTGGCCTTCATACTGTAAATTTTTTCGCGGCAACGCTCGAAGATATCAAAGGCGATCAACAGCAAACGGTCGATGCGGGCCTCGAATTGCTGCAGCTGCAATTGCATATCCTTTTCCTGCAGGTCGCGTTTCAGCGTTTGGCGAATGATGGGTTTAAGATCGAGAATAAAGGCGGTGGCCTGGGAGGGGGTAAACATGGTCTGAACCGCGCGGATGCGAATCAATGCATCCAGCTGGCGGGAGAGATGATCCGGGTCGGCATTTTCAATGAGGGCGCTCAATACGCCGGCTAACGTTTCGCGGGACGTGCCGCCGACCGGGTTGGTAAACGTGTCCTCGTTGGATTTAAGGAAACGCGCCGTATCGGGTGGATAGGTGCCGGCCAGGATAGCAAACCAATCATCGGTGATTTGCTTCTTATATTTCGTAATGCGTTGTTCCAGCCTCATCTGACGGGATGGCTCGGTTTCAAGGGGCCCTTCCCTCGAAAACGGCGTGATTTCTCCTTTAATACCGATGGTGGTTCAATGCAGACTCCGATTAGGGAAATCCCGATTTTGAAAGAAAGGTTTATATCCAAGTTGGGATTTTCTGTCAAGGAAATTTGGAGCGATCCCGATGGGTTAGTTTAGGGACGCCTAAATTCGTTCAAAGGGCCGAAAAGGGCTTCCCGCAACGATCGAGACGCCTTGTCGATTCGGGTGTGGGGAACGAACGGTTTGTCTATTTCTTTGACATCAACGCGAGCGAAAATGCCAATCAACTCCACAGGTTGACAGAGGTCGCGGGCTAAAAATGGCGGATAAAAGCCTAAGGTTGATCGATTCGGAGTGATCTCAAGACATTAAACGTTGATGGTGAATGTCCGCCGCAGAAGATCGGTGGCACGCTATGTGCTTCGTTTCCGGGTGTCAGGCAGGTATGGTATGTCAGCGAATTCATTCCCAGCCTAGTTTTTGCACGTTGCCTCCCCTTCAGGTACTTGCCTTGGATTAATCAGCAACAGGAGGGTGACGCATGGGTCATTTAGCCAGAGAAAAGCAAACCGTCCAATATCCTTACGCCAGCGAGGACAGGGACATCATCGTATCAACCACGCCTCAGCTGGAAGGATTTGCGGTTGAGCGCTATTTCGGGGTCGTATCCGGCGATGTGATTTTTGACGCTTCCTTTACCCGATTGGAGCAGAATTTTGCCCGGGATCGGGCCATGGCCGTGCACAGCATGGTGCGCAAGGCACGCCATATCGGCGCCAACGCGGTGATCGGGTTGAGCTTTAATTGCGGATCATTCCAGCGGCAGGGCAGCAAGAAAGAGGTTTGTTCCATTTCGGCCTACGGCACGGCGGTGAAAATCAAATCCCAGGGGAATGGCGGACCGCTTTGCTGCGGGTAGTGAAATTTTGTTCGGGCTCAAACCCTTGATTTGGCTAAATAATTGGACAATCGCCGCGCAAGCTTCCCGCGGGTGAGCCAATTTTATTGCGAATGGTATTCTGGATCTCGTCAAGGTGCCGAGAGGATCCTCTGATCCGCGGGATGCGCCAAACGTACGGGTCATTTCCGGCGCGACCGTTGGAAAGAAGACTTGGACGAATCCCTTCGATTGATGTCCTCATGGAAGTCGTCCGGGGGACGGCGGGGCCCTCAATGGGTCCGTCGATAGGCACATCTCCAGGGCTGACGGCCGTTTTGGCGATAGTCAGCCAGCGCTTTGTAGAAGGCGCCAACGGCCAATTCGGCACAGTGGAAATGATCCTCGGGCAAGCTCTGCAGGTAATCGGCCACCATTTCGGGTGTGATCTTCCAGGCCAATTCTAGGTCGCGACCCTCTGCGATTTCCGCCACAGCGTTGGCGCAGGCATTGGTGTTCAGGCACCCGTCGAGTTCAAAGGCAATCTCCTGAACGGTACCCTCCCGAACCACCACGAACATGGTGATGCTGTCGCGACAGGTGCCCACGTTGTGTCCGATGCCGCTGGGATCAAGGGGGCGTTTGTGCCGATCGGTGCGGAAGGCCATTTCCAGAAAGGTCAGGCTGTGGTCGGACCATGGCGGGGGGCTGTCGGTTGGCGCTTTCTTCATGCTGCAGGCGTTCCCAATGGATGTCGGAATTCATAATGCTACGTTGTGGACGTCAAAAATTAATCGGATCTCCCTGTGATGTCAACGCGGAACCTGCGCCCCTGTCTTTGCCGTCCGAGCGTGAGGGCCCGTGCATGCTTGCCAAACGGGCCTAGCGTTTATGCTGCCAGCACTTGTGCGGCAACAAGAGGAATACGCCTTGCCCGAGCGCTTCTAACATACCAACCCGGGCCATCACCTTAGCTGTCCCGCCGATC
>JASFFM010000356.1:0-4786 GCA_050124295.1 Desulfobacterales bacterium
ACATTTCTTGAAGTTTCGTATGATCATGATGGCAGTTTTGTTTGAAAAGGCCCGAATCGCTAAGTCCGTTTCCGCTGTAGCAATTAAATACCTCAAATCCTACAGGAGGCCCCGTATGAAATCATTGGTCGTGTATTCAAGCCAAACCGGTAATACCCTTAAACTGGCCCAGGCAGTCTATGCTGCCTTGCCCGGCGAAAAAGAAATGGTGACGGTGGCGGAAGCCCCCGAACCGGAAGGCTACGATTGTATCGCCGTGGGCTTCTGGCTCCAGGCCGGCAAGCCGGACGCCAAAACCGCTGCCTACCTGCAAAAAGTCAACAACACCCCCCTGTTTTTGTTTGCCACCCATGGGGCGGCCGCCGATTCGGCCCATGCCCGCAACGCCATGGCATCGGCCCAATCCCTGGCAGCGGATGCCAAATTCCTGGGCAGCTTCAATTGTCCGGGTGAGGTGAACCCCAAGGTGCTTGAAAAAATCCGCAACAAGGATCCGCAGCCGCCTTGGATAGCTGCTGCCGGCGAAGCTGTCGGGCATCCGGATGCGGAAGACCTTGCCCGGCTGGTCGAAGCCATCAGAGCCTTGGATTTGGGGTAAACAAGCGCCGTCTTGGTTGGGTTACACCAACACCAGAAGGGAGGTTCCTATGTATGCGCTTATTTTTGACGAATACGATCTGTCCAAACCCCGCAAAAAGGTTTTATCGGTCCACCGAAGCCGCAAAACCGCCGAAAAAGCCCTTACCAAACGTCAGAAACAGCTGGGTAAAAGGGTCTGGGAATGCGACACGCGCATCGTGTGGGTCAAGATGCCCGTCAATGCCGGTGATTTCATCGAAGCAGCGAATTTTGAAACCTGGCGACCCGGTGAAAAAATTCCCGTCGGCGAGCGGTACCCGGATTCCGATTGAATTCTTCACGGCCGGACCATGCGATGGTATGACCCGGCCGAAATCTTATTGAGGCCAGACCGAATAGATCTTTTGACAGACCGTTTGTTCATGGGATAATTTGCGCGCAATGGTTTGAAACCACTGCTCAGCATGGCCCGCCTGACAACTTTCAGACGCGCCCTAAATAGGTGCCCCATGAACTTCCGCAAAAAATTGTTCCTTCTTCTGGTCGGCCTCGCGATCGCCCCCCTCCTGGCGCTGCGCGCCTTCGGCATCCACAACGTCCACCTGTTTGCCGACGAGATTACCCGCCAGGTCCATCTGAATGATCAAAAGACCAGCGAATTACAGTTTAACGCCATTCTGCAGCGTCACCGGCAGGCCGTCAGCCAGACATTCGAAAAGCTTGAAACCGCGCTTCTTTTCCAAACCTATGAAGCCCGCCGGCTTCTGCGGGAGGCCAGCGGCTGCCGGCGGTATGGCAAGGACACAAACAGCCCGACCCGCTACGATCTGGCGAAGGCGAATGCCGCGGCGGGCTCGCCAGGTGCCCGGCATCACATTTATACCGGGCGCGACCGCGCTAAGGGCCAGGATGCCCGCCATGTCGAAGCCCTCGGCGGGCTGCTGCCGGTTTACCAAACCATCGGGGACCACCTGGGCGCGGTGGTGCGACGTCATTACACGATGATCGACCAATGGGTCAGCGTCTTTCCCTGCCATACCGACCAGTGCGCCGCCGCGCAAGGCGTCTATGGCGACTGGTACGCCGCGGCTTTCGGGGAGCGCATGTCCTACTGGTCCCGGCCTTACATCGATCCTGACTCCGGCCGGCCGGCCATTGCGCTTTCCCTGCCGCTCTACTGCCAGGAAGAGGAAATTTTCGGCCTCACCAGCCTGATTATCGACCTGGACAGGCTGCTCGATATGTCCATGAACCTGCCGCTCGCGGAACGGGGGCCATTCGCATTTATCGGCACCCTTAAAGAAGACCCCCAATCCGGCGAGACCACGATTCAGGCCTATGCCCGTACCGCCGGAGCAACCGAAACGGACCCGCCGCTGGATGTCATCAAGGCCGGCGATCTCGATCTGCGCGGCGACAGTGAGCCCTTCAAGGCCATCATCAACGACTTCCTGCGCCTGCGATCCAACATTCACCAAGTCCGCTTGAATGGCCGGGCATGCTATTGGGCCTTCAGCCCGATCTCCCACCTGGGCGTCGGCCTGGTGCTGGTCGTGCCGGTTCAGGAAAAAACCGAAGTCGCCGGCCTGCTGGATGCCATCCGGGAACGGACCCGGCGTGTAGAAATCCTAACGGCGGCCTTTCTGGTGGTACTGGTCTTCGCCGCAACGGTCTCCGCCGTTACCTTTTCCAAAATCGTCACGAAGCCATTGGAAAAGCTGACCCGGGCCGCCCAAAAACTGGCCTCCGGCAACCTGGATGCCCATGTCGCCGTTACTTCCCGGGATGAAATCGGCGAACTGGCGCGGGTTTTCAATCAGATTGGCCCTCAGCTGTCGCAAGCCTACGCCATGAAGCGGTCCGTCGAACTGGCCTCTGAAATCCAGGCTCACCTGCTGCCGCATCCGCCTCGCATTGACGGGTTCGATATCTTCGGACTGACCCTATACAGCCATTATGCCGGAGGCGATTATTATGATTTTCTGTGTGACGAGGCGGACCGCGGGCGTCTGTGTGTCGCCATCGGCGATGTTTCCGGGCACGGCATTGCTTCGGCCCTGCTGATGGCTTCGGTGCGGTCGGCGCTGCGCATGCGGACCCGGTTGTCGGGCACGCTGAGTGATATTGCTGAAAACACGAATGCCATTTTTTCGGAAGACGTGGAGGTTTCCGGCAATTTCGTAACGCTTTTCCTGGCCCGTCTGGATCGAGACAAGCGACGAATTCGCTGGGTTCGTGCCGGTCACGACCCGGCGCTGTTATACGACCCGCAAACGGATACGTTCACCACCCTGATGGGCGAGGGCAAGGGACTGCCCTTGGGCATCCACAAGACGGAAACCTATCAGGAGGAAAGCCATCCCTTCGAACCGGGCCAGATCTTTTTCCTGGGAACCGACGGGATCTGGGAAGCACGGGACACCACAGGGGTCTTTTTCGGCAAACGCCGCATCAAGGAAATCCTACGGGCCAATGCCGGCGGCGATGCCAAAATGATCGCCACCGCCGTCATGGATGCCGTGGAAGCGTTTCAGGCGGGGAGCGACCGCAGCGACGATTTCACCTGTGTGGTGGTGAAGTTCGATGCCTGAATCACTCTGGCACCGATTTTGTATCCATTGAGATACAGATCGCTTCAATGGGGCAAAAGCATTAAATGCTTCGCAGAAAGGTGAGAATTATTATGGACGAACCGACGTTTTCCGGCATCAGCATTGTCTCCTGCGGTACAATGAGTCTCGAATTGAATCATTTGAAGGCCAGCGGTTTTCTGGACACCCCCCGGATTTACTACACGAGGCCGGGGCTTCATCAGGACATCCCCGAGTTGGAGCGCTAGTTGGTAGGCCTGGTCACCAAGGCCAGAGAAAAGCATGGCAAGGTGATCGTCGTCTATGGCGCTAAATTCTGCTATGTCAACGTGGACGAGCCCACCCGTCTGATGCAGACGATCATTGAGGAACAAGGCCGCAGGGTGGCCCGTATCGACGCCACCCACTGCATGGATATGCTCGCCGATGAACAGGAGCGCAATCGCATTGCACGGGAAATGGCCGGAGACGAGCCGGTCTGGTGGATGACGCCGGGTTGGATTAAATTCCGCAAGGACATCTTCAAGGGGTGGGACAAGGGACTGGCCAATGAAAATTTTCCCAAGCACACCGGCGGGGCTATCGTCCTGGACGGCACCGGCTACATGGACACCTATATGGCCGAAGACCCCGAGGGCTTTCTCGAGTATGCCGACTGGATGGGCATCCCCATCATTCCTTACGCCATCACCCTGGACCGCCTCAAATCACTTCTGGCCCATGAAGCGCTGACCTTAAACGCGGGAGGGTGAAAATCACGCTTTGTGGCGATCCATTTTTTTTGCTATGGTAGGTTCATGGGCAGTGCCGGAGCTGTTCAAGATGCCCAGCGAACCACCCCTAAAAAACCAGCGTTTCCCACATCGTCCAAAAAATACGCGTGCCCGGCATGCCGCATTTATATGGCAGCACGATGACCCGATAACCGGCGTTTTCCCACAATAGCACACCCATCTCAAAAGCCAGGTTTTGAGAGGTGTCCAGGCCACCGGTGCAGCCGCAGGCGTTATCCATCAGGCGACCCAAAAGGAGGCTCGTCAATGGGCTCAAGAGGCGGGAAAGGCATTTTCGGTCTTACGATTTTGATAGGCCTTGGCGTCATTGTCTTTGTGGGCCTCGCGATGTCAGCCGCCCCGACGCCCGACAGCCAGCAGGCGCTGACCCTGGCCGCTGCCGGCCACGCCTCCGCCAACACAGCACATGCGGCAGGCGGGCATGGCGAACTGGGAGAAATTCTCCCGCTCTGGAGTTGCCTGCCCTTTGCCGGCATGCTGCTATCAATTGCGTTCCTGCCGCTGATTGCGCCCCAGTTCTGGCACCATCATTTCGGCAAGATCGCCGTCTTTTGGGCGGCCACTTTGGGGCTCCCCTTCCTGATCATCTTCAAGGGAACGGCGCTGCACGAAATTTTGCACATTCTGCTGGCGGATTACGTCCCCTTTATTATTCTTTTGTGGTCTTTGTATACCGTTTCCGGGGGCATTCTCCTGCGCGGCACCCTTGGCGGAACACCGCTGGTCAACACCTTGCTGCTGACGGTGGGGGCCGCCATGGCATCCTGGATGGGGACCACGGGCGCGGCCATGCTTCTGATCCGCCCCCTGTTAAATGCCAAC
>JASFFM010000357.1:0-4778 GCA_050124295.1 Desulfobacterales bacterium
GGCCATAATTTTATATAACTATATCAGTAAATTATATAAATATAATCTACTGATATCATTGATGCCTTTAACAAAGGAGAATTAAGCTATATTGGCATGCAAATTGTATAGAAATGCCTTAACACAATTCGTTTAATGCCCACATTCGCAAGATCCATAAGGAGTTTGCCATGTTACAAAGACATCACCTGATACTCAGTATGTTATTGGTATTCGTTTTTGCCAGTGCGAGTAACGCCTACGCGCTAAAGTTCACTGGCGATGCATGGTTCGCTCATCATGAGGGCAGCCAGGAATATTATTTGGTCATAAAAAATTCAGGCCTCGACATTGACCCCTCAAAGGTTAAACTGAAGGGCTTCAAATTCAAAGCCGATCCGATTGAACGCGACTTCTATGCGTTGACCCATCAACACCAATCGGATGACGTTACCTGGTTTCAAATCGATGCTGATCGGTCTAGACCGCTTAAGAAATATCAGCGGAAGGCGGCCAGAAAGGCGCAACGGTTAATCAAAAAAGGCGTTCTTGATGAAGCGGACCGCATGGAATGGATGGAAGCGTTCGTCAATCAAAAACTTGAAGACCGTATGTACAGGTTAATTTTCAGTGGCGGGGATGGGGACCGCTATACAGCAAACATCGCTTATGCGCTTTTCCAGAATCCCGTGGAAACGTTCGAGGACGACCCCGCCGGTGGGGGCGCCAACACCCCTGTTCCGGAACCGACGACCATGCTGCTGCTCGGATCCGGACTGCTGGGCTTGGCGGCCGTCAGGAAACGACGTCGTTAAAACGCTTTTAACCCTGAACCCGCAAAGGCAAAGCCGTGATGGCTTTGCCTTTTTTGGTGGCCTAAGGAACGCGATTGAGGGCCTGGGTCATCCGATGACCTGTCGATGAGCGCTATGGGCTAACATCCCTTGCAAACCCCTCGCTAAAAAAACGGACCGCGCCGTGGCCTAGCGACATCCATCGATCTTTAAGGGCGAAGGGCATCGGGCATGGATGAGATCCTTCAACAGGGCGGCCGCCGCACCGGTGGGTGAGCTGTGGCCACCGGTGACCGTGATGCGTCCCATGGTGTCGGTCGCGAAGCTGATGCCTTTTTCCGACAGGTGAACGCTGGCCAGGGGATGGTTTGCTGTAAGGGTTTCGGGGGCCACCTTGACCCGCAGGTGGTCCTTCGCCCAGCGCACCGAGCCGATCAGCTTGATCACCTTGTTTTCGGCCCGGGCCCTCTCCATTGCTTCCCGACGGACACCGGTGATCCCGATCGTGTCGACATCGTTGATGCCAAGGCACTGGTCGAAGAGCTGGTTGGCGATCAGAACGATTTTGTTGCGTGTGTCGAGCCCTTCGACGTCCAGGGTCGGGTCGGTCTCGGCGATCCCCAGATCCTGGGCGGCTTTCAGGGCCGTATCGTAATCGCAGCCCTCTTTGGTCATTCGGGTCAGGATATAATTGGTCGTCCCGTTTAAAATACCTTCGACAGACGTGATCCGGGCCCCGGCCGTGCATATTCGGCCGACATCCAGGGTGGGCAGGGCGGCGGCGGTGGCCGCACTCATGAACAAGCGTCCGCCGGATGACTGCATACGGGTCTGAAGATCTCTGTAAAACAGCACCACGGGGCCCTTGTTGGCGGTGATCACATCCATGCCTTTTCCCAAGGCCGCATTGATATGGGTGCGGGCCGGCTCGCCGTCGACCAGGTTGGTGGGGGTGGCCTCCACCAGGACGTCGGCCGGGGTCGACTGTAGAATATCTTCGCCCGAGGCGCCCGGCCGGCCGAAGGGTGCCATGGTCTCGATGGCCCGGCCGCTTGCGGCCCATTCCCGCAGGTGCTCCAGGGGCAGGCCGCCGCTGGCGGCGACCGCCGCGCCGCCGATATCCACGACAGCATGGATCGCGGGCATGATGCCGTAGCGGTGCTGGAGATCTTCCTGTTTGGCTTCGATCAGCCGGGCAAAGGCCCTCCCCACATTGCCGAAACCGCAGACAATGATTCGGATGGTGGTCATTTATAGGTCCTCGCGATCAATTGATGATAATCCTGTCCGTCAATCTCGGCCTCCACAACGACCGGGCCGGGCCTATCCAGCGCTTGCCGCAGCGCCTGGCGCAATGTCTGCGGAGTGTTTGCCCTGATAATCGGTACGCCGAAGATACGCTCGGCGTCCAGAAAAGACCTCCGGAACAGCCGGGAGCTGTCGGCGGAGCACGCTTTCCAGCCCTGTTTGACTTCGATCAGACTCAACTTGCGGTCGGCCAGGATCATGACGACGGTGTTCAACCCCAGCCGGCGGGCGGTGATGAGTTCGCCGGCCATCATGGTAAATCCGCCGTCGCCGGTGACGCAGACCACCGGCGTTTGCGGACGGCAAAGGGACGCCGCCAGGGCGGCCGGGATGCCGAAGCCCATGGACGACCAGCCGTTGGTCATTAGAAGCTGGTCAGGGGCCGGGGTGGGCCACAACTGCCCGATCAGGTGGGTGTGGGCCCCCACATCGCAGCTGATAACGCCGTCGGCCGGCAGAACCTCCCGGAGTATGTCCAGGGCCTGCGAGGGACCGAACCCTGGCGAACGGGGATGCAGGGCATCGATCAGGGCCGCCCGGTGTCGGGCCAGTTCCTCGAAGTCCCAGTCGCTCGTCGGGGGCTTCATGGTGCTGAGAATTTGCAGGGCCGCAGCGAGGTCGCCAATGTGGCTGGCCGCCAATTCATATGGCGATGACAGTTCTGCGGGAGCGGTATCGATGTGAACGAGAGGGCTTGGTGGCAGCCAGGCCTCGTAATCGAATTCCACCGGGTCATATCCCAGGCCGATCACCAGGTCCGCCTGATGGGTGATGCCGGCCAGTTGATGACTGCAGGCATGAAACAGCACCCCGGCATAGGCGGGATGGGAGTC
Source organism: Desulfobacterales bacterium (assembly GCA_050124295.1). Taxonomy (GTDB): domain Bacteria; phylum Desulfobacterota; class Desulfobacteria; order Desulfobacterales; family UBA5852; genus JABZFP01. Next base: position 2,915 of record JASFFM010000357.1, read on the forward strand.
GGGCAGCAGGCCTTTGGCCATGGGGGTCAATACCACCGGTGCCGGGATGGTCTCCAGGAGGTGGGCCAGCGCAGGGCCGAGTCGATGACGGGCCGCCGTCAAGCCAACGGCGAAGAGGGGGCGGCGGGCCCGTCGGATAAGATCGGCGGCGTTTTGCAGGGTTTGGTTTGGCCCTGGCCCAATCTCCGATCTGGAATCGGGAGGACCGGCATCCTGGGGTACGCTCCGGTCGTTCAGGTCCACCGGCAGGCCGATATGGACCGGGCCCGGAACTTCCCTGCAGGCAACGGCGATGGCGCGGTCGATGGTGCTCAATAGGGTGTCGGTATGGGCCCTGGTGGTCCACTTGGTGATGGGTTGGAACAAGGCCTGGTGGTCCACATTCATCTGTGTCACCCGGTGGCGCATGGCATCGCTTTGCTCGGTGGTGGCCGCGATCAAGGCCGAGCGATCCAGGTAGGCGCATCCGACACCGGTGGCCAGATTGGTGGCGCCCGGTCCGAAGGTGCCGTGGCACAAGGCCGGCGTGCCGAGCAGGCGAAAGCAGACATCCGCCATGAATCCTGCCGAGGCCTCATTGGCCACTAGAATAAACGGCATATCCCGGCGGCGCATGGCTTCCATATAGGGAATCCAGGGGCCGCCCGGAATGCCGAAAGCGTGGCGCACACCGTGGTCGTAGAGACGATCGACAAATACTTGCGCGAATGTTGCCATTCGAAGGGGTCCCTTGGGTTGCGTTGCTGATAGAGCGGTGAACCGCCCCCATCGGACGTTTGCCTGTAACACAATCCCCCGGGGGTCGCAACTTTTCGAGGGATCTTCGGGATTAAAGAAGGCGCCGGCGTGCGAATGGGCCGGTTTGATGCTGACAGGCGGTGGAGATATGCTTCGAGGCAATTTAGGCTTAACGCTGCAAACGATCAGGACCAGGCGATGAAAGTACAAGGGACGACCCCGGTGCTGTGGAACGTGCCCGGTCCTCACACCAGCATTCCCCGGGTCCTCGATTTGTTCCCCATGCCCACCTGCCAATGAGATGGTTCTCCCGGCGCATCCCCTGAATACAAGGGCCTCCGCCCCCCCTTGGGAACACTCCACTGATAAGTAAAGCTAAAAAAAAGTGCTAATTGACAAATATAATTAGTATTGCTAATGGCCTTGGCAGGTACAAGGACGTGCTCGTGATGGATATTTCGCCGGGTTAGGGATGACGCTGTTTCCCGGCCAGCGGACAAATTGCTGATGGCGAGACAACGGCGTCTGCTCCTTGGGAGTGGCGTTTTTTTTCGCGCTGCGGCTTCGTAAAAAGGCTCTTGGGGCGCTGTGGGGCATACGATCCTATGCCCGCTTGACCGGAATTTGTGTGCCTTGATCTCGGTCTTGCCAGGAAGCCGGCGCCAGGATGACCCTTTCCGATGGTAGCATTGACAGGCGAAATAAGTATCGGCCGGTAAGTTGGTTTGCCTCGGCCCGCGTGGATGTCGAATCCCTTAACCAAGGAGTGGACGGTATGAATTTGCAGCGACCGAATGCCAACGATGTTCTCCAAACCAAGAACCGATCCCGTAATGTGGCCCCTCAATCGGGTCTGTGCAGCCGCTGTTACGATGGGTGCAAGGGCAACTGCGACACTTTTCGGGCCACCTTTCGCGGCCGGGAGCTGCTCTATCCGGAACCCTTCGGCAAGGTGACGGCTGGGGCGGACAAGGATTACCCGGTGGACTATTCCCATCTCAACATCATGGGCTATGCATTAGGCGCCAAAGGGATTGAGGCCGACCCGGACAAAGCCACTTTTCCGGCTGTGGACACGCAGACCGAATTCGGGACCGACCATAAAATCAAGATGAAGGTGCCGATT
>JASFFM010000358.1:0-4767 GCA_050124295.1 Desulfobacterales bacterium
ATGCCGGTGTCCACGCCCTGGGTCAAACGGCGCATTTCAAATGCCGCACAGGCCTGCGCCCGGAGGATCTGCAGAAAGGCATGAACGGCCTGCTGCCCAGGGATATCGTGGTGCGCTCCTGCCGCGCAGTGCCCTTGGATTTTCACGCCCGCTTCGACAGCCGCTGGAAAATATACCGCTACCGGATCTGCAACCAGCCGGTACGGCGGGCGGTGGGGCGACAGTACGCCTGGCATATCTACCGCCCGCTCGATAAGGCTGCCATGGCCGAGGCCGCACAGCACCTGGTGGGTCGGCACGATTTCAAATCCTTCGAGAGCAGCGGCAGCCCGAGGGCCAACACCATCCGTGAGGTGATGGCGGCATCCTGGCAAAACGTGGATGCGCATCTGGTGTTCGAGATTCAGGCCGACGGATTTTTACGCTTTATGGTGCGTAACATTGTGGGGACCCTCGTGGCAGTGGGGATGGGCAAACTGGCCGCCGCCGATATCCCCAATCTCCTGGCCGCCGCCGACCGTCGCCAGGCCCCGCCCACGGCCCCGCCACAGGGGCTTTTTCTGGTCCACGTGCAGTATTAACCATCTCCCAAAAACGGCGCAGCCGGTCTTGTGAGGGCCCTTGCGGGATCCTGTCGCGGCGACCCTGGCGGGGAACCAAAGGCGTCCATGGCAAAGAAGGGAAGGTAAACGCACTGACGGTTCATCGACCGCGGCGGTGGGTCGGGCCTCGAACGGCAAGCACGGCATTCAGGCCTCGGCGGCCGGCGAAACGCCTTTCATTTCCAGAATGCGCTCATTGTAGAAAGAAATCACGTCACGCCGCGTGAGCATGCCGATCAGGATGCCATGATCGTCCCTTTCCACCACCGGTAGGCTGTCGATATTTTTGGTGGTAAACTTCTGCAGCACCGTGTTCAGGTCTTCTTCCGGGTCGGTCAGGATGATGTCACTGGTGGCGATGTCCTTCATTACCACCAGGTTTTCGATCTCCGAGGAGAATAGGACACCGCGGATATCCGTGCTGGAGAAAATGCCGTTCAGCCGCCCGTTATGATCCATGACTGGAAAATAGTGCTGCTTGGTCTTGGCGAAATAGCGTTTGAATTCCAGAAAAGGCATGTCCTGAGGGATCAAACTGACCTTGCGCAATCGCGGCATCAGGTCTTTGACCTTGAAGGTTTGTAAAATATCCACAAAAAACTCGCCCGCATGGGCCGGTGAACTGATGCGGTTTAGGGGCTGCTTCTCGTAAATGGTCCACTTCTTGGATGCCAGGTAAGCCACCGAGCACACCAGCAGGCTGGGCAGCAGCAGCTGATAGGAATCCGTCATTTCACTCACGAAGATAATCGTCGAAATGGGGGTGTTGGAGACCGCCGTAAAAAAACCGGCCATGCCCACCACCACGAAGGCACCCGGTTCCGTGACCACCCCGGGCATGATCTCATGACAGATGATGCCCACAGCCCCCCCCATGGCCCCGCCGATGACCACCGAGGGGCCAAAAACCCCACCACTGCCCCCCGAGCCGATGGAAAACGAAGTGGTCAGAACTTTGCCGATGGCCAAAGCCAGCAGAAACTTCAGCGACAGTTCGTTATGCAGGGCCTGCTGCGCAAACCCGTATCCAAAGGCCAGGCACTGGGGGTAGAAAAAGCCGATCAGGCCGGTGCACAACCCACCGATCGCAGGTTTGAGGTGATTGGGGATCTTGATGGCCTTGAAGAGTCGCGTGATCCCGTAAAAAGACTTGACGTAAAAGATCCCCGTGGCCACCAGCACCAGGGACAAAAGGAGATAGGGGCCAAGCTCCAGCGGGTTTTGAAACTGAAAGGGCGGTGTTTCGAACAGCGCACCCCAGCCGAACACGAGACAAAACAAGCAGTAGGCCACCACCGATGAAATGCCGGCCGGAATGATGACTTCGGACTCGAATTCCGGATCCCGATAAAGTACTTCAGCGGCGAATAGCGCACCGGCCATGGGGGCGCGGAAAATACTGCCTACGCCGGCACTGATACCGGCCGCCATCATGATCCGCCGCTCCCGCTCGGAGAGCTTCAGGCGCGTGGCCAGAAACGACCCGAAACCCGCTCCGATCTGGGCGATGGGACCCTCACGCCCGCCGGAACCGCCGCTCGATAGGGTAATCGCCGAAGCGATGGTTTTGACAATCGGCACCCGCCCCCGCATAAACCCGCCCCGGCGATGATAGGCATCGATGGCCGCGTCGGTTCCGTGGCCCTCGGCCTCCGGCGCAAAGGTATAGACAATCCAACCGCTCAAAATCCCGCCCAGGGCCGGTAGAAATAGAAGTATCCAGCGGTTGAAAGGACGTCCGGTAGGCTCCCACAGGTGGTGTTCGCCAGCCGGCGACGGGGGAACATAGCCGGCCATGAAATCCATGAACCAGTGAACGCCCAGTATACAGAGGTAATGGAAGACAATCGAGCCGAGGCCCGCGATGAGACCGATGATGATGAAGTAAAAAGACCACTTCCCAGCCCGACTGATGCGCGCCGAAAGCGCACTGGCCTCGGACGATTTGAAGCGGCTGGTAATCGATGAGAACATGGGCCTGTTTTTTGGTTTGAAACCGGCCGCCGCCGGCGATTGATTCGAAGGGTAACGGTTCTGTCTAAACGCTCGCCGTGGGAATTGCAAGGAAAATTGGGGCCCACCGCCTCGACCACGCTTGATGAGCGGCGTCAGCGATGGTATATAGCGGAGTCATTTGCCCAACGCCCGTGGACGGCTCACCATAGAAGAGGAGACCAGGCTATGACCGTATTCAGTGCTATGGCAGCGGAAGAATTGCAGGGCCATAAAACCGACCTGATGCAGCGCTACCATAGGATTTGCGCCCGCAAATTGTCCCTGGATATCACCCGCGGCAAACCTTCGCCGGAACAACTCGACCTGTCGGTCGGACTTTTGGAAAATGTTCCCGCCGATGATTTCTTCGCCGCGGATGGTACGGACTGCCGCAACTACGGCGGCCTGGACGGTTTGCCCGCGGCCCGCGAGCTTTTTGCCGCGTATATGGGGGTTCAAGCGGAAGAAATCATCATCGGCGGCAACAGCAGCCTCAACCTGATGTACGATACCTTCATGCGCGCCATGCTGCATGGCGTGGGCGACGGCCAACCTCCCTGGTGCCGGCAGCCGGCCCTGAAATTTATCTGCCCCTGCCCCGGTTATGACCGGCACTTTTCCATTTGCGAACATCTGGGCATCGAAATGATCCCGGTGGCCATGACCCCCCATGGCCCCGATATGGATGCCGTCGAATCGTTAGCGGCGCGCGACGCGGCCATAAAAGGCATCTGGTGCGTGCCCCTCTACAGCAACCCGACCGGGGCGATCTATTCCGACGATACCGTTGATCGGTTGGCCGGTATGACCACCGGGGCGAAGGACTTTCGGATTTTCTGGGACAACGCCTATGCCGTCCACTATTTCGGCGAACGCCCGGGGCAGGTGCGCAACATTCTGGAGGCCTGCCAGGCGGCCGGCAACCCGGATCGCCCCCTGCTCTTCGGCTCGACCTCCAAGATCACCTTTTCCGGCGCCGGTCTGTCCATGATGGCCGGAAGCCGCGCCAACATGGACTGGGTGCGTGGCCACCTGTTTTTTCAGACCATCGGCCCGGACAAACTCAACCAGCTGCGGCACCTGCGCTTTTTCGACGATCTGGCCAGCATCCATCGTCACATGGCCAAGCACGCCGCCATCCTGCGGCCCAGGTTTGAGGCCGTGCAGGAAATCCTCGAACGCGAGCTTGGCGGTAAAGGTATTGCATCATGGACCCGCCCCCAGGGCGGCTATTTCGTAAGTTTCGACACACCGCAGGGATGCGCCCGGGCGGTGGTCCAAATGGCGGCCGAAGCCGGCCTCAAGCTGACACCGGCCGGCAGCACCTACCCCCTGAAAAAAGACCCCCAGGACAGTAATATTCGCATCGCTCCGACCTTTGCTTCGGTCGACGAGGTTCGCACCGCGGTGGAAATCCTGGCCATCTGCACCCAAGTGGTGGCCATTGACCGCATGCTGGCCTAAGGCGCAAGCGTCTTGGCTGCGAAGGGCGGCGACGCAGCTCTGATCCGCGCTAAAAGATCGTGCGCCGGCCCATGGGGCTCTTCCGGGTGAGGATCTTGGGGCCCGATAGACGTCATTCTAGAGCCCGAAACGCCTTGCTTCTGAAAACCATTTCCGCAATCGTGGGTTTTGGTGCCTGCCAAGGCGGCAAGGTCTCGACACCCGAAGGCCTCGCTGTGCAGTGGTAAGGATTTTAAATCTGTGCGGGATGACGGGTGCTAAGGGCGTCAGGAAGGGATGGGCACACAAAAACCCCGCTCGCCTACGAGCGGGGTCTCAATGCGATTCGCCGAAGCGCTTAACGATTGGCGCGTTTGGATGCTTTGAGCGGGTTGATTTTCTGGCCCTTCCCCGCGGCTGCACGCGACACATGCGTGGCCAGATTGCAGTGACCGGCTTTCCACTTACTGGACGGTTCGGGGCAGGCGCTGCAGAACCAACCGGAAGAAAACTCGATCTTACGGCCGCAGCCGTCACATGCATCCACGGTTTCATGGCAGATACCGCCATTGTAGGCGCATCCGTTGGCGGACATGAACGGGCATTCCTGATCTTTGCGAACGGTTGTACAAAGCAAGGGTATCACCTCCTTAAGAATGATTTTTAACGCACAAAGGCCGGGATTCGCTTTTCCCGGCCCTAGTTGACAATTTAATGCAAAAAGAGA
>JASFFM010000359.1:0-4766 GCA_050124295.1 Desulfobacterales bacterium
CAGAATCATAGGCCACTTCGGGGGACCATACGCATCCTGCCTTGACCAACCCAGCCCCGTCCAACCCGGAAGGCGACCTCAATGGTCGCCTTCGCCCCCTTACCCGCCTCGCCGCCATGGCCCCCTCTAGATGTCAAAAGAACCCGTCCCCGGCCATGGCCGCAAACCGGGACGCTCCGCCAAGCGTTGACACTCCCCCTATGCTTTTGTAACGTTTTCTCAGTCCGATCGTTATTGGAATGGGTCATCGGTCGATAAGGACGGCAGGTCCTTCGGAGAGGGCCGAGATGTGTATTCATTATTGGGGATGTTTAGTTCGGCAAACGTGAGGCGTGATTATGAGCATTTGGAAAAAAGGCTGGGGGCTCCTAGTTTGGATGTGTTTTGTTGCCGGAGGCTGTGCGACGACGGAAAACACCTATATTGCGGTTAAAAACTATACCCAGGGGGAATTCTATCTTCAAAATGAGAAATACGACGATTGCAAGGCCCGTTTTTCAGACACAGTGAAAAAATATCCTGCCGATGCCAACGCGCATTTTTATCTGGGCCGCTGTTATTTGGCAACGGATCAATCGCGCGCGGCCCTGAAGCATTTGAAAAGCGCCGTGGTGCTTAATCCGGGCAATCCCGACCATCATTTCTGGCAAGGGGTTGCCTATGCCGCCAACGGGCAATTCAAATCCGAGCGCCAAAGTTACCAGGACGCCCTGACCATCCGCCCCGATCATGTCCAGTCCCTCGTTTATCTGGGCCACAATCGATTTGAGGCCGGGCAATATCGTCTCGCCTTGGGCGATTATAATCGCGCGCTCAGGTTGGATCCCGCCATTCCCCAGGCCCTTTACAATCGGGGACTGATCCTCAGAAAGCTGAAACGGACACCCGAGGAGATCAACGCCTGGCTGACTTATTTAAACGCCTACCCCAACGGGGCGTTTGCCATCCGTGCCACCCGGTACCTGAACGCCTACGGCCGTTTCGACTTCCGCAATTATACGATCGGCAAGCGAACATTGACGATGGCCCAGATCCAATTCGACCCCTCCAGTGCACGCATCCGGAAGCAATCCCATGCGACCCTGGAACAATTGGCACAGATTTGTCAAAGAAATCGAAGCCTTATCCTGCACATCGTCGCCTACCAGAAAAACAACCGCAAACTGGCGGAAATGCGCGCTAAAAGCATCAAGAAATACCTCCGCGATCATCGACGCGGCCTGTCTGGATCACGCCTCAAAGTCAGCTGGTTCGACACGCCCGAAACCCTGAAAATCGGCTCCAGGGTTCACCGTCTCGACAGCGCCGTGAACTTTATCGGCCAGATCAACTAGCTGGTCTGAAATACTTTAAAATAATAATATTATTGGTAATTTTTATTTTTTGGTAAAACACTTCGGGGTAAAAAACAGTCGCTTAGTGGTCGCGCAAGTGACCATTTGCCGGCATCGGACGTATATCCAGGTAACTGCCTTTCGTGTAGGCATCACACCGGTGAATACGAATCTATGGTAGCAGCGGAAGACGATCGGGTGATAGAGGCGGTTCGCCGGGGACATACAGAGGCGTTTGGCGACATTGTTCGCAAATATCAAAAGACCGTCTTTAACATCATGTACAGGTCTACCGGTTCGCAGGACGAAGCCGCCGATTTGACCCAGGATGCCTTTCTCAGGGCTTTCGATCGCCTTCACACCTATCGATCGGGAAAAAATTTTTATTCCTGGCTATATGCGTTGGCGATGAATGTGGCCCGGGATCACCTCCGCAAGCGGCAACGTCAACCGGCCATGGAGCATCGTGATGTGGACAATACCGTAAGGTTTGTCGCCCCTGACGAGGCCGAAACCGCCACCCATCGGTCGATCGACATTCAAAGTCTTTGGGCAGTCCTGCGCACCCTGTCACTGAACGACCGCGAAGCGGTTTTGCTGCGATTTCGGGACGGGATGAAGATGAAAGAGATCGCCGAATGCTTGAATCTGTCTGTGAGCGGCGCCAAAATGCGGGTTCACAGAGGATTAAAGAAACTTCAGGACGCCTGGGAGTACCACTATGATGAAAGGCAAACCTAAGGGGCCATCCGACGCCTCTTTCACGCAAACCGCGGCCAAGACCGTCATCGAGCAGCTTCGTCGGCTTCCTGAGGTTGATGTCCCAGAGGGGTTGGCGCGCCGGATCATGACCGCCCTGCCGTCGCGCAAAAAACCCTGGTGGCAAATCCTGCTACTCCGGCTGTCGCGTCCCCAGACCATTTCTTTTATCCCGCTCAAATGGGTGCCGGTCGGCACCGCCCTGCTGTTGGGCATGCTGATCGGTTACGGCCTTCACGGGGAGCCGGGGAAAACGATTTCCGATGCCCGCCCACAAACGATTCAGAGCCAAGCCAAGGCCGAACTGCACTACGCTCTCGGTCGCCAACTGCTGGCTGTCGAACAGGCCGAGCAGGCTTTGCCGCATCTGCAGCGCGCCGTCGAGACCCGGCCCAATCGCGCCCTCTATCATTTCTGGCTCGGCGTCAACTACTGGACCGTTAGCGACCTGGACCAGGAACTGGCCCACTATCGCGAGGCCCTGAAGCTCGATCCCGACTTTTTACCCGCTCACGTCTACACCGCTCACAACCTCCTGGACCGGGGCGACTGGCAGGCGGCACTGCGCCACTATCGGCGTGTTTTGCAGGAGGTTCCCAACCACCCGGAGGCGCTCTTCAATTCTGCCCTTGCGCACCAAAACCAGGATGACCAGACCCAGGCCAACGAGCTCTGGAGCACCTATCTTGATTATTACGATCGGGGTGCGCAGGCCCTGCAAGCGGTCGAGCATCTCAATGCCAACGGCAATTTCACTTTTCGCCGTATCCGGCTGGGCCCTGTGGATAGGGTCATCAAAAGCATCACTTTTCGCCGGGGGGGGACCTTACTGGATGAGACCAGCCGGACCACCTTGGACGATATCGGCCGGATTCTGGCGGCCAATCGAAAGCTGGTATTGCATGTTGTCGCCTATGCCGAAAATGATGCCGAAATGGCCCACCGGCGAGCCCACGTCATCAAACGGCATTTGACCGGGCGTTTTGACGACATCGCGCCCCGGCGTATCAAGCTTAGTTGGTTTGGCGTCCCGGAGACGGTCCACATGGAGGGGCATGCCTTTCAACTGGACCCATCGATACAGCTGTTCGCAACGACATTCGATGCGTCCTGATACACAACGTATTGGAGGAAAACCATGACTCAGTTAAAAACGATGATCCGTAAACCTTCCGCCCTGGTGGTGATCCTTATGTTTTTGGCGCTGATCGCCGCACCAACGATGGCAATGGCCCAGGAGGACGGTGGTGACAATGGCGAGGTGGCCGATGTCGTCGATGACGGCGAGGTTGGCGAAGACGAGGCCATGGAGGAAGAGGGATCGACATTCCAAAATCCCGCCCAGGCCCAGAAAGCGGAAAACCTGGCCGAAGCGGCGGCCAAGAATTCCGAAGATGAAGAATTGGCCGAACGGGTCGATGCTCTGGAAGCTGCCGAAAATGAGCTTGCCGGATTGGATCCCGATGATCCCGGGTACCAGGAAGCCCTTGAGAATGTCGAGGCGGCGGAGCAATCCGTAGTCGATCGGCTATCCGAAATTACCGGTGAATTGCGAGAAGATGTTACCCTCTTGCGTGAGGAGGGCTACGGCTGGGGGCAGATTGCCCACAAGTTGGGTGTAGACCCCAGTGTTTTGGGCCTGGGCCATAAATACGGACACCAGAACAAAGCCCGCCACGACGTTCGCGCCAGAAACGAATTTGGTAAAAAGGGCGGTTTCTCGGCTGCCACTGCGCGGGATGTGAAAACCGGCTGGGGCCATGGACATGGCAAATCGGCTATGGCGGGCGGCAAGGGCCGAGGTCGTGCGGGCGCCGAGGCCTTCGGCAGTGACGACCGAGGCAAGGGGAAGGGTAAAGCCGATAACGGCCGTCAAGGTGGCGGCAAGGGTAATGGCAAGGGTGGCGGCAAAGGTGGTGGCAACGGTGGCGGCAACGGTGGCGGCAACGGCGGCGGCAACGGTGGCGGCAACGGTGGCGGCAACGGTGGCGGCAATGGGGGAGGGAAAAAATAAGCCTTGCACGATCCTTATGAATCGATTCGCATTACCACGGGCAGGATGACCATCCTGCCCGTTTTTTTGGGGGGTCTTGGGGCCATGCCGATGGTGACCCCGCATGGGCTATCGAATCGGGGTCTCCAACGGCGCAGCCCCTCTTGGTGACAGCCAGGGCGATGTTCTTCCAAAATTTGAAAGGGTATAGACGCGGTGTGGTTGGCGGCGCACAGCGGAGAAGAAGGCAGGAAGAGGTCGGTTGGGGGGAGGAACAGACCAATTAGCGAACAACGCGTCGGTATCCAGATCGTCAGTTGTGAATAGCCCCGATCGAATCGATCCGATGCCGTTTGAGGACGCCGACCTCTTCCTGCTGTCAGCCGGTGGAAACCCCACATGAGGGAGAGGAAGTCAGGGGGTTTCGACCGGCCTTGACATTATGTGCGGGCCTTGGCTACTTGCCCGTGCTCAATTCCGGGATGGGCTCGACGGCCGTGGCGGGCTTGGAACTGCCGGGGCCACCCGAAAATCCTGGACCGGCGGTATAGCTGGTCACCTCGAAATCAGGATAGGCGGTGCCGCCGTGTTCGGTCCAATCCAGACCTTCCAGTTCTTCCTCCGGAGATACCCGCAGACCGATGGTAAGATCGATTACCTTGAACATCAGGAAAGCCACC
>JASFFM010000360.1:0-4750 GCA_050124295.1 Desulfobacterales bacterium
CAAGCTCCACGGTGCGAACAGGACCACCCACCCATTTTCCCGGCTTAGCACCGCGGCCGCGCGCTAAAGCCCCTGGAGCAGGAAGTCGGCATCACCGCTATCGATCGTCTGGGTATCCAAAACGGAGGGGATTTCCGGTAGGATTACCTGATAGGAGATCTGGCCCAGGGTATCCAGTTGGGTTGGGATACCGCCTTGGCGGGCATGCCCTGACCCGGCCAGGATCACCATGACGCGCTCCGGAGCCTGCTCGACATAGCGCAGGGCGTTGGCGGCCATGGCCTTGTCCCACACCAATTGGGCTTCACAGAAGTGATCGAATTGCATCTGTCCGTGAGCATGGGCACCGTAGGCCTGCCGAATGAATTTCATGTAGTCGTCATCGACGCTGCAGGTGACAAAGGGCAGCCCCTCGCGCTGGGTGTCGGAGAGCGAATCAAACCCCTCGCGGGCCACCTGGCGGGTGATACCCCTGGATACGTTCAAACCGACGATGGGTATTTTGTGCTCACGGGCATAGACGAAAATGGGACGGTACAAACTCCAGGGGTAGTTCCAATTGTCAAGATAGATGGCCTGGAATTCGTCTTCACTCAAGGCCCCATCGATCCAGGCGTCCAAGTAGGGTTGACTGTCGCGGCGCATCATTTCCATGCCGATGGCGACCGGAACCTTCTTTTCGTTGAGCAATTGGATGACGCTTAGCTGTCCCTGGTGGTGGCTGACGGCGGTGTGGCTTTCACCCACCAGGACAATGCGATGGGCGGCGAGGGTTTCGGCCATGGCCGCAGGTGAGACGAGGCTTTTGTCCTTGAGACTGTAGAATTGGGGGGTGGCGATGGTACCGGCCGTCAGGGGGCCAATCAGCACACCGACCAGAAAAATCGCCGTGCTGAAAGCTGTTTTGACCATAATAAGCTCCTTGCCAATGACAATGCTTTAGGGACGCTGATCCGGGCGGCCCTTGTGACGGATGACGGCCACAGCCTTTTCGGGCCGCATCGCAGGGCCCCGGTCGAAGGCGCTTTGCCGCATCAACTCCCGGGATTGCGCCAGACATGCACCAAGGGTGACGATGGCATCGGCCAGACACCTTTGTTGCGGTTGGTGGTTTCGTCGAAAACCAAATAACTAAACCGTCCGTAGTGCGGGATCTTGCGGACGATCGTTTCGCGGTGACGTTCGGATCCGTGGACAAGCAGGGCCATGATGCCTTGAGGCGATTGGGGATGACGCCAGACGCCGAAAAAGGTGTTCTTGTCGGCATCAATGGATTTGCCGTCCAGCTCGAATCCCTCCGGGCTCAGGCGGAAACGCGCCTGGATGTGATCCTGAAGCAGCGGCGTGCGGGGAATTCCCATGATCACCAGGTCGTTGGTTGTAAACTGATCGGAATCGAGATTTTTTTCCGATTGGAAAATGATTTCACTGCGCCCCAGGCCGCGTGCCAGAAGCTCCGCGGACCGTTTTTGCGTGGCCGAGATACGCTCGGAGGTGACCACCACCAGAAGTGGGGCCTCGCGTTTAAGGGCATTGATGGAGGGCGGAATTTCGTCCGGGACCAGTCGACGGAAGACATGGGTTTGCGGGTCGGCCTCCAATCGCTGCGGGCGATCCGCGATGCGGAATTCGAAGGGGGTGGAAGCCCCACTGATATCAACCGTTTGCACCTCGGAAGCGGTTTCGCTGGAGAGGGTCAGCGGCACCGCCAAACGGAAAAAGGGTGGGTCCTGGCGAAGCACACCCCGGACGAGATACGTGTTGGGGGCGGTATTCCGGAGTTGAAGATCTTCCAGCCGCAGGGTGGGCGCATCGGGTCGATCGAGCCACTGGTCGAAGAACCAGGACAAATCGCGGCCATGCACGGTCTCGAAGGCTTTTTGAAGGTCGTCCCAGCCGGAGGCCTTGTGCAGGCGCGTCGCGTACAGGTGGCGCAGTCCTTGGTCGAACGCGGCTTTGCCGATGGTCTGCTTCAGCATGTGGAAAATCATGGCACTTTTATCGTATCCGATGGCTTTGGTGACAGGGTTGTAACGATGGCTGAAGCGGCGCAGGGGAAAGGCTTCCTGTGGCGAAACCAGGGTGGCATAGTTGCGAAGCATTTGCTGTCGGTGCTTGCGTGCGGCTTCGGGTGAGGCCATTTCCTGATACTGGTATTCGGCAACGTAGCTGGTCAGACCTTCAGCCCAGTTGCCCTCGGAAGCATCGAGAAGAACACCGTTGCCCCACCAGCAATGGGCGATTTCATGCCCCAGACTCGTGCGCAGAATAAACGGCAAACGCAGTACACGGCCGCCGATAAGGGTGAAGGATGGAAAACCATACCCGGTGGGGAAGAAATTCTCGACGATCACAAACTTGCTAAAGGGATAGGGGCCGAATTGGTTCGCATACATCGAAAGGTAGTCCGCCGTGGCCTCAAGATAGCTTGCGGCCAGGTCGGGATCGTCCTCCAGAAAATAGGTCGCGATGTCCACAGTGCCCACGGTGGCGGTGGTCACAACATAGCGTCCGGCCGTAAGGGCCAGGCGCTCGGTCAGGGCGTCGATCTGCCAGGTGGAAATGGTTTGGCCGCTGCGGGTCGTTGTTCCAAGGGACCGACCGGCGGTCACGGTTGATATCCCCTCCGGAGCAGTGACCTTCAGGCGCATGGATTCGCGGGCGCTTAGGATAGCGGGATACCATCTAGCGCCGCCCAGCAAAAGGGTTCCCCGTGGGCTGATGGTGCCGGATACGCCGTAGCCGGGGTTGTCGGTGTTGACGGGCATGACGGGCGCTTCGTCTTGAAATGGCCCCTCGTAGCGAATCACCAGTTCGATTGGGCCGGCGGGATTGGTGGCAGGCAGGGTCACCGCCAGCCCGGCACCTTTGCGCAGTATGCTTTGACTGATGCCGTCGATCTCCAGGGAACGAACCTGAAGGCCGGGATTTAAGGCGATCATTAGCTGACCCGGGGCGGCACCTTGGATCCGGATGCGATCGGTTCCCGACAGAAGAGCCTTGTCCGGTGTGAGGGTTACGCTCAGATCGTGGGCGGCTTGAAAGGCCATGCTTTCAACGCTCACCGCCAGCAGAAAGATAACAAGGCTGACCGCGATCAAGAACTTTGGTCGATTTTGATTAAACGAACGCAGAGCGGAGTAGCAATTCATGGCCATCTTAAAATCAATCCCTGGAATGGTTTCGATCGGTAGTGGAGCTATGGTAATAATGATCACCCTTATGTCAAAACCCGGCCGACCAGCCCACCCGGCCGGCCCGGTGGCGTTCGACATGGGAGCCGGTGTTTGACCCAGGCGATAAATTGTAATATAGTTAACAGATTCAGTAGGTTCTTTACCTATCTTGTGCCGTTGGCCGTTGCTTCTACCCTTCTGACGATGTCGACATGCGGCGTGTCTTCAGATGGATTGCGCCGACCCACACACATTGGGCAACGGCCAAATTAAGGGATCGGGAGGCGGCAACCAGCGTGGGTGCCATTGCTCAAATAAACGTTGACCACTTGATCGGCAAAGAGGTGGGAACCTCCACGATTCTCAAGGAGTTGGCCCGCGGGGGCATGGCCGTGGTATTTATCGCTTACCAGCGTACGTTGAAGCGCCAAATTGCCTTGAAAGTTCTACCCAAAAAACTGATGACCCCCCGAACGGCGCAGCGCTTTCAATCGGAAGCTGAATCGGCCGCCATTCTCTCGCACCCTAACATTCTGCCGGTCTACGAGGTGGGGGAGACCGACGAATTCCTGTTTTTCACCATGCAGTTGGTGCAGGGCAAGTCGCTGGGGCGGCTGATCGAGATGGTGCGCAAAAATTTGTTGCCCTCCCGGCGTACCATACCTGTGGAAGAGGCCGTCCAGATCACGATGAAAATTCTGGACGCATTGGATTATGCCCACCGTGCAGAGATTATTCACCGGGATATCAAACCGGACAATATCCTTTTGGAGAAACACACCCAGCGCCCGCTGATCACTGATTTCGGGGTGGCCAAGGTTCTGCGCGGAGAAGATGACCGGATGCCCATGATCCAGGGGACACCAGTTTACATGCCGCCGGAACAGATTCTGGGGCGGGAGGTCGATGCCCGCAGCGATATTTACGCCGTGGGCACCATGTTGTTCAAAATGCTCTCGCCGGATTTGCCGTTTCCGCCCTATCAATCAAAAATGGATTTGCTGAAGCAGAAAATCCGGCGCAAAGACGGTATTTTTATGAAACGGCCCTCGGAAGTCAATGCCTCGGCCGACGAATCCATCGATGCCATCATCGGCAAGGCGACCGCCTATCGGAAAGAGGACCGTTATGCGGACTGCCGTTTTTTTATGCAAGACTTGGAAGCCTATTTACAGTCGGTCTAACCTGCGGGGGGGCGGGCCCATGGCGGATGTGCGCGCCATCATCCCGACAAACCACCGAAAACCTCCGCGGCCGCTTGATACCCCCAACGGTATGACGTAAAGAAGGCAACGCTATGGCGAAGAATAAGCTAAAAAAAACCGAATTCGACCGCATCGGTCGATCCTTTTCCCTGCTCTTCAATCGATCGACCATGTACCAGACGGAGCATCCTTACACGGTCCAGTCCATTGCGGATTTTTCCAAAACCATTGGTGGCGGGCTGAAGGTACAGACGCCGCTGGTCATCATAATGAACCGCGATCAATTTTTTGTCGAAGAGGAACCCCTCGATCCGCGTCTCAACGTCACCCGTATGGTGTCTCATTTCAAAAAAGCCGGTATCCAGTCAG
>JASFFM010000361.1:0-4740 GCA_050124295.1 Desulfobacterales bacterium
CCTGGTTGATGGGACGCAACGCTTTGCTTCTGCTTTTCAGCGGACATGTTATTGCTTTCAAGGGTCGACGCAAATTTGCCGTGCAGGGCGGCTGACGGCACCATTCCATCCACCATGCTCGCGGAATGGTCTGTTTACACATTCGACGGGAAGATCCCCAGCAATTATCCTCCTTGACAAGGCCATCGATGCGGCACCCAAAAGATGGCGGCCGCAAGTGCAATCGAACGCCATCCAACGTGCCGCCGGATACCCGTTGAGGCGCCTTTTCATCATGATCGCGGGGGCGATCGGTATGGCAGGCACGTGCCCGTTATCGGCCCCAGCGTCAGTGCGCAAAATGACTGACGTCTCAATACGCACGCCGGACCTGCAAAGATTCCGATGGTCTCCTTGTCCCCTATTAGAACGGATGCCTGCAAAAACATTCTGCGGACAATCGCCCAAAGGTCCGTCCCACCGTTTTGGGGTCCTTTGGCCATGAAGGGAAAAGAGGGTCCGTTGCCGTGACGAGGTCCCCACATCAAGCGAAAAGGGGTCGCCTTAAAGACGGCTTGGTACACTTGAGAGGGCTTTGCGCCTCTCGACTAAAGGGGCCTTTTCAGGAGGCCGTCCATTGACCAACCCCAAACTTGTCGGATACTGAAGATGGGAATGATAAGAGATTTCAATATGCCGATGGCTTTACCGATTTAAGCGTTTCGAGGCGGCGTTACCCGGTACGCCCCGCCGACAATGCGTTGGAGATTAATATTCTTGTCTTTTGATCGCGCCCATGAACCCTCTCACGCCTTGAACCCCATGGATCAACCGGGGGCTTCGTGAGTGGCGCCAAAATGCTTTGATGCCCGCAACCGCGTCGCTTTGAAGCATTGCCGCGCGCCCGATCTTTGCGCTGCAAAATGAGGCTGGATCCCGAACTGGTATCTTGGCCAGGGGGCCATTAGGCTGAGGGAGGTCTTGTTCGGTTAGGCATAAAGTGGGTCCAAAGGGTCTTATTTTTTGATCAGCCATAGGATGATGGAGATCAGCAAACTGATCACGATCCCGGTGGTCACCGGAAAATATATTTTGAAGTCAGGCCGGTTAACGATAATGTCCCCGGGCAGGCGACCGATCGGAAGCCTGCTCAGCCAGGGCCAGAGAAAACCGACGGCCAGAATAACGATCCCGATAATAATGAGCGTTTTCTGCACTTGGCAACCTCCGTCCATTCGTCGTGGCAAGTGATATTAATGGGTGGCCAAAAGCGATCCTAAGGAAATCTTACGTGTTAGTGAAAAGGCGATGTTTTCATGGTAGTAAGCGGCCTCATTGATGAACACCGGGCAGCGTTGGTCAGCGCCCGCGTAGGGCCAGGTCCGCCCAGTCAGATCCTCGAAGACTGGTTGCCCTTTCGTCAGCGGGCGGTAATCGCCACCTTCGAGGGCGCGATGGACAAATGCCGGTGGTGCCCCCGATGGCGTTTCCGGGTAGGCCACGTGCTGATCATGAAGATAGATCGCCAGCTGCGGGTCCGGAGGAACATAGGCCTCCCGCGTGAAGACATCCAGGACGTTCAGGATCTGCCGCACTGCGTTGCGGGTGATATCCAGGGTTTCATGGCGAATGACGCCCTGTGGAATCGGACCGATTTCGAGACCGATGCCCCCATGAGCGGCCGCCCGCAGACAAGACCGGATACGCTCACTGTCGGCGAAGCAGTAAATGCGTGATCCGGCAAGGCGTTCTTGGGCTGCCGCGGCAACGGCCAGGTTGATCGGATCGTCATCGGTGATGAGGGTGACGCCCATACGGGTGGTTGTCGTGTGCAGGTCGATGGCGAACACGCGTGTCGTGGGGGGATCGAGCCTCAGTTGGGCCGTAATTTCCCGCGCCCGGCGAATTTCATAAGCCTGAAGGGTATGATCGCCAAGGCGCCGGGGAAGAAAACAGCGGTTCAGATCGTGGTCGATAAAGCGAACATTTTTCCGGATGGCTTCGGTGTTGGCAAGCAGTAAGCGGGTGGCAAACGCTTCCCGCCGAACCTCGTCAGGGTTTTGCTGCCAATGTTGCACCAGGGTTACACCGGTTCGTTCATTGCCATGGGTGCCTCCGACCACCACCACGGTATCGAAAGGCGTATAGGGGGATAGGGACCGATCAGGCCGCATCGACGCCCTCTCTGGTGCACCCCGCTTGGAGGTACACCGTGGCATGCAAGGGATGCCATTGCGTTGCTCGCTGGCGCAGCATCCTGATGGGCCTCGGCAGTGAGCCGACCCGCCGCATCAAGCCGCGATTTCGCCGCCTATTGCGCAGGCCAATTGCCGGCGTGGGCATCGGGCCCAAATTGGGCCTGAGTCCGACGCGCTTGGCGTCGTGGGTGTGTTGATGGATCCCCATGAAACCTCTGTCCCGTGCGGCCTGATGGCATCGAATTGTCTGGCGATGGTATTGACAAGAAGGGCGCCTTGTGTATGTATATACTTGTATATATTACTAAATCGCACACTGTCAAGATCGATTCCTGATCGGGGCCCCAGGCGGCCCCGCCAGTGATTCAAGCGCCTTGGGGTGCGCCAGGGGGTCAACGGAGCCTCATGGCCGTTTCCGCATGACGCGATAGGATGCGCAAGGCGTTGCGTTAAGGAACCCGTTTTCTGGATACCATTTTAGAGGGCCCCATGGAAACCACAATACTTGGATTGGATACCATGACCTTGGGAGATCTCGTACGCATCGCCCGCCAGGGTGCGAACGTGAAATTGACCTCCGGGGCCTGGGAGCGGATTGGCCGGGCGTGGGAGCTTGTATCCCGCTGGGTGGATGAAGAACAAACGGTCTATGGTGTGACCACCGGTTTCGGAGCCCTGAGCGATGTGACCATATCCCCAAGCGATACCCGCCAGTTGCAGTTCAACATTCTGAAAAGCCACGCCGTGGGCGTGGGGTCGCCGTTAGCCGATAGCATTGTACGTGCCATGATGGCCTTGCGAATCAAAGATTTCGCCCGCGGCAATGCCGGGGTACGCACGGAAACGGTGAGGGCGTTGATTCGATTGTTGAATGCCGGGGTAATCCCCGTGGTACCGGAAAAAGGTTCCGTGGGTGCCAGCGGCGACTTGGTACCCTTGGCGCATATGGCCCTTATCCTGATTGGTGAAGGCGAGGCCGTGTTAGACGGGCGCCGGATATCGGGACGGGAAGCCTTGGCGGTCTGTGGATTATCGCCTCTCGAACTGGAGGCTGGTGAAGGGCTGGCCATGATCAATGGCACCCAGGCCATGACGGCGATCGGCGGGTTGGCGGCTTACGATGCGGAACGGCTGGCACGTCTGATCGACATTGCGGCGGCCATGAGCCTCGAGGTCTTGATGGGAAGCAAAACGGAATTCGATTCCCGCATCCATCAGTTGCGGCCGCACCCCGGTCAGGCCGTTGCCGCGGAGAACATGGATCGCATTACCCGCGACAGCGAGATCATCTCCTCACACCGGGATTGCAAGCGCGTTCAGGATGCCTACACGCTGCGTTGTTCGCCCCAGGTACATGGCGCCAGTCGCGATGCCATCGCCTATGCCCGAAGGGTTCTGGAAATCGAGATGAACGCCTCCACCGGGAATCCACTCATCGATCCTGAAAACGGGGATTTTCTTCTGGGCGGCAATTTTCACGGCCAACCCGTGGCCCTGGCCCTGGACTTCATGTGTATGGCCGTGGCCGAATTGGCCAATATCTCCGAGCGCCGTATCGAACGACTGGTAAACCCCAAGCTCAGTGGATTACCAGCGTTTCTGGTAAAGGACGGCGGGCTGAATTCAGGTTTTATGATTGCCCAGTACGTGGCGGCCGCCCTGGTATCGGAAAATAAAGTCATGAGCCATCCGGCGGTGGTCGATTCCATTCCGACATCGGCCAACAAAGAAGATCACGTATCCATGGGGACCATATCCGCCCGCAAATGCCGCGAAGTTACCAAGAATGCGGAACATGTGATTGCCATCGAACTGATGTGCGCCGCGCAAGCCATGGATCTTTTCACCAACAGACAGCCCGGCGCCGGGACTAAGGCGGTTTACGGGGTGATCCGCAAGGTCGTCCCCCACCTGAATAATGATCGCATCCTGTCGCAGGACATCCAGCGCGTCTTGCAATTGATGCGCAGCGGAGAAATTTTGGAGGCCGTCGCCCAGGCCGTAGGCCCGGTGGTTTAAACAAGCCCTTACATCATCGTTGGTCCGGTGATGGGGCAACGTCGGGTTGTGCAGCGCCAAAGCGCCGCCTGCCTTATGAATCTGCATGCCCCGCAAAGGGCCGCCGTGCCGGCGACAAGGATCCTAAAGCTCGATCGGCAAGCTTCATCAACAAGCCAGCAAGCCACCCATTTTCCAACCGGGGAGGGTGCCGTGCGTGAACATGTCTATGCCATCCTGCAACGCTGGGCCCAATCGGGTAGACCCACCCGGGAAACGTATTTAGAAGGTGCGCGCGAACTTGAGGCACGGCGGCGCCGATTCGAATGGGGCGGGTTGTGGCCTCAGTCGCCACAGATGATCACGGCCACCGTAGACGATGGCTGGGGCCGCGGCCTCGAGGTGATTGAAGCCCTGGCGGCCGCGCTCGGCGTGGCCGTCCATCCCCTCGGGGTTTTACAGTCGCCGGCGACAATCGTGAGCGCCTGCCGCCACTTGGAACCTGACCTCTTAGGACTGACGGTACTCCAGTTTGATTCCGATACGTCAGTACAGCAAATTGCGG
>JASFFM010000362.1:0-4733 GCA_050124295.1 Desulfobacterales bacterium
CGGGCAAAAGGCCGGATCATCGAGGGCTCGGGCGCCCTCACCGCAAATCGTGATGCCTCGAGATCGGCGGCTGGTTGATTCGATCCCCTGTAGCCGCAAGCGATCAGCTCTTCAGTGGCGCCCCGATGATAAAACCACCCCCGGAGACATCCAGACAGGCGCCGGAGATAAACGATGCCGCCTCCGAAAAAAGCCAGACAATGGGGCGGGCAATCTCGTCGGGCGACGCAACGCGGTTCATGGGGATGGTTGCGGCGATGTGCGCCAGACGCGCCGTATCCCGGCGCAGGTCGTCTGTCATATCGGTGAAGGTCATGCCGGGCCGCACCGCATTGACCCGAATACCTTCCGCCCCCACCTCCTTGGCCAGGCCCATCGTGAAGGCGTCCACGGCCGCCTTGGAAGCGGCGTAGTCGCTGGCCCCGGCTCGCCCTCCGGTGGTGGCTGCCATGGAGGAGACATTGACGATCGTTCCCCCCTGCCCTCCCAGGCGCGCGGACATGCGGCGCACCGCCTCCCGGCAGCAAAGCATGGTTCCCATGACATTCACTGCCAGCAGGCGATCGAGTCGTTCGGTCTTGAACTCGGCCACGGCACTCCGGTTTCCAGCGATGCCGGCGCAATTCACGAGACCGGCCAGCGGACCAAAGTGACGGTCGATATGATCGAACAGCCCCAGCACGTCGCCTTCCTGGGCCACATCCCCCTGAATCGCGCAGGCGACCCCACCCGCCTCCCGGATGGTCGACACGACCCGGCGGGCAGCTTCCGCATTGCGGCAATAGTTGACCGCCACCGGGTAACCCTCCACAGCCGCCCACCTGGCGGTGGCCGCCCCAATACCGCGCGATCCCCCTGTAATGAGCATAACGCCGCGATCTTCCATCGACTGCTCCAGTGCTGATGTGATGATCGATTGTCAAACGCCCGCATGAATATCCAGTGGTGTCCGACCGGCCACAGGAGGGCGAACGGATACCCAAGCGGGGTTTGGGTTGGGCTTTTTCATTTTGGGTGCAATTCGCCATCCATCGAAAGGGCCCCGTTTGAGGAATCCCTGAATCAGATC
Organism: Desulfobacterales bacterium; assembly: GCA_050124295.1. Classification (GTDB taxonomy): domain Bacteria; phylum Desulfobacterota; class Desulfobacteria; order Desulfobacterales; family UBA5852; genus JABZFP01. The sequence goes on from JASFFM010000362.1 coordinate 1,070, forward strand.
GTCGCCGATCCCGGACGCCGATTCGGCATCGGGCGGGACATGCCTTTCGAACCTGTGTTTCGAATCCTTGCCCACGGCCTCCAGCGCCGGAATGTCGTCCCAACGAAACCGGCGGGGGCATAAAAAGCCCTTATGACGCCAAGCCGTAGACCTGCCGCGGGGCCAACAATTCCGGATAACGTTCGATGGCGGCCCTTCGTAGACAATAGCACAGATGGCATTCGTCCACATAGCCTGCCTCTGGTTCGATAGCCAGCGCTTGGGCCAGTGCCGCCGGCCCGCCCTTGCGAAGCGGACCGCAGATTGCGTGGTCCCCGCAGCGGTAGTCGGCAACGAGTTCCGACAGGGGCGTTGCCCACATGTTGCCCATACTGATTCCCTGACAGATTTGGACGTTGCCCAGAGCATCGACGTGCACGCGGGACGGTGTGGCAAGTTCCTCGTAGGGGCATTCGACCAGTTCTCGCCAGGGCCGTAGAGGAAGATTCGCCGTCAATTTCTCCACCGCGCGCCCCCGAAACATGGCCCCGCCCCCGACGACTGGTTGCCCCTTGCCTCCCTCATCCGAGGCCGATGGGGCCACGATGGGGGGATCGATGCAGATGGAGGTGGTATCGATGCCCAACTTGCCGGCCACCGCGGATGCAATGCTCGCCGCGTTCTCGGTTTCCTCGCCGTAGTGAAAGGCATCGTTGCTGACACCCAGATAGGTCAATCCCGATGCGGCCAGGGGCTTGAGCCACAATTCCGCATCGGCTTCCGAATGGGCACCGTAGGCATTGGTCACCACCCCCACCTTGAAGCCTTTCGCCCGGGCGCGTGAAATGCTCTCCTTGAGCAGCGGGAAAAACAGGAAGGGCTCCCCGCCCTCAAAAAAGATCCACTCCAGCGTACCCATTTTTTCGGCCTCCGCCAGGACGCGCTCCACCTGATCGATCGTGAAGGTGCCCCGGGCCTGGGGGCTGCTGTAGAGGAAGCAGTGATCACACTCGAAATTGCAGGTATAGGTTAAAATGAAGTGAATTCCCGCCAGCATGGCTCTGACCTCCTTGCTTCCGTTGATGGGATTCGCCCTTTCATTGGGTTTCGTCCAGGAAATCGACGCGGCCTGTCTCGACTGCATATTCGGCGCCCGTGACGACGAGCCCCTCCGTCTGGATCATTTGCTGCAAGATGGTTGATGCCTCACAGAGGGTCTGGACCGAGGCGTGGATATTGGATCGCACCGCCAGCCGTAAAAGATGTTCCGGTTTCGGCCGGTACTCCGCAGCCAGCAGCCTGTCCACGGATGGCCGGATACGATCAACGATCGAATGCAGGTGCGGCGAGGGACATTCGGTCCCCAGCCCGCATTCATGGACAGCGGCCCGCACGGCCCCGCAGTGGGAATGCCCTAAAACGACGACCAGTCGGGGGCCAAGGCGCTCGACAGCGAACTCCACGCTGCCGATCTGGGAAGATCCGACAATATTACCGGCCACACGGATGACAAACAGCTCACCCAACCCCTGATCGAAGATAATCTCGGCCGGTACGCGGGAATCTGAACATCCCAGAATGACGGCGAAGGGTTCCTGCCGGGTTGCCCTCCGGCCCCGACCGGTCTTTAACGCCGGGAGACGGCAGTGTTGAAGATCATCCCTCATGAAGCGGCGATTTCCCTCCTGCAGGCGCTCGCGTGCTTCCCGGGCGGTCATCATGGCTGCACCGCCCCCCCTGGGTGCTTTGGATCGCCCTTGGCAGCCCGCTGGATCGGCGCTGGTTTCCCGCAAGCGGGAAACAGCCGGTCGAGGCCCGGCCTGCGATTCAGTCTGTCGGACAATGCGCGCAGACTGATACGGTTCAAGATGGCCACCGTGACCGGTCGCTTGTTATCCATGAAGACGAGGGCGCGGATGAAATCTTGGGCCACATCGGAGGTGAGCAGTCCCAGGATAAAATCGGCCTCCTCTTCCCGATCGAGCCCCAGCAGATAGCAGGTATCGTCCAGAAGGACGGGTTTGCCCTTGTGAGGACCGACCTTGGTGAAATGCAGATTTTTATAGAGGCCGGCGATGGCCACCTTCCATGGTTTGAAGGTATACGGGCCAACGCCGAAGATGGCAAACCGGGGCGCTTTTTGGTAAACACGGCTTTGGCGTGCATCGAGCGCGGCCGCATGGGTTAAAAGATAGCGCCAGGTGGCCGGCGAACCCTTGGCGATGGACGCCGTTTCAGCACCCACCGTGGTCTGCGTTACAAGCATGAACCGATCCGGCCGGGACCGGTTCGGCCGGGCAATCTGGGAGCTTTTGTACATGGGATACAGGTGATCGGCGGGCAGGCGGACCCCCTCCCCCAGGCCGTTGATGAGGCCGCAATCGCTTTCCTTGAGTTCCATGATTTTCGCGGCATCATGCTTGACGCCGGAGCGCCATTGCAATTCAGACCCCGCATCGATGTCGGCCAGATTATCATAGGTCTCGATATCCGCCACCAGATGCCCCTGACGAAAGCCCAATGTCTGATTGGGTGTTTGGCCTGATAAGTCGGGGAATACAAGGCATCGATGCGCCTCCGGAGCCTGATCAGCACCCCGGGCACAAAAAAGACAGGCATCGACATGCACGCTAAAGTGCTTTTGCGCGTCGATACCGCGCATCGTGATGCTGCGAAGGGCCAGGTTATTCCTGGCGATATGCAAAAAGACTTTTCGCGCCACGGCGGTCTTCACCAGAAAAGCCATGGCCGAGGAGGATCCGGCGATATGCGCGGCGATTTTGATCAACATCCATTCCGAAATGTCGAAGTTGCTTGTGCCGGTCATGGCTGCCATACCAGCATGTCCCTGGACGTTGTTTTTCTCGGGGAGGTTGTGGCTGCATAGTTTCCCCAAATCGGCACTCGTCACCCAGGGCGGGTTGCCGGCGAAGAGAATCGGCGGAGGGTATTTTTCATCGATCCGTTCCCAATCAATCTTAAAAAAGTCCTGTACCATGACCGTTGCTTCGGCCCGGCCGGCTTCCGCCATTGCTTTTCTGGCCTGGGCAACGTAGGCCAGATTGATTTCCCAGCCCACCAGGGTCTCGACCGTTGGGCCTGCCTGGGAGAAGGCCTTCAGAAAAGTTCCCGTTCCGCAGGTGGGTTCAATGACCGTAGCGACCCGGCCAAAGGCCTGCGCCGCAGTCGAAGCCACCTCCGCCGCCAGCGCCGGGGGCGTTTGAAAATCTCCGTATTCAATGACTTCCCTGGGCTTGGACACGGCAGTTTACCACCTTTTAGATCGAAATTGATGGTTCCGGATGGTCATCGCGGGGCTGATGGTTTAAGGACATTGCCCTGGATTTGCGCTGCGCCCCCAGACGACGTCGGCACCTGCTTTGCCGTATGGCAAAAAAAACTTGCCCCACCTGCCAATTCAGCATGCTCCGGTCTCTTCCCGGCCGCATGCTAATGATCTTCCGGGCCATGCGGACAAGAATAGAGCGCAGGCGAACCTCCCTGGTCCGGATATGGCCATCGGCAGTCGGGGTGCGGGGATCTCGGCGCTCACTTCAGGGCAATCATCCCGGCAGCCCCTAGCCTTTGTCCTAGGTCGCCGGCGGGCACGGGCGACCGCCCGATCGTCACGATGGCATCGGATCGAGTTTCGCTGCCCACGGCGGCGGCAGATCAATAAGGATAG
>JASFFM010000363.1:0-4700 GCA_050124295.1 Desulfobacterales bacterium
TTCGACCGGGTCAAAATGAAGGCGCTGCGTCGGGACATGCAGTTGATCTTCCAGGATCCCTATGCCTCCCTCAACCCGCGCATGACCGTCGGGGATATCGTCAGTGAAGCCTTGGGCATTCATGCCATCGCTTCCGGCAGCGAGGCCGAAGACCGCACCATCGCCCTGCTGCAAAAAGTCGGACTGCATCCCGAACACCTTCGGCGCTATCCCCACGAGTTCAGTGGGGGCCAGCGCCAGCGCATCGGTATTGCCCGGGCGCTGGCCCTGAATCCCCAGTTGATCATCGCCGACGAGCCCGTCTCGGCCCTGGATGTTTCCATTCAGGCCCAGGTGATCAACCTGCTCCAGGACTTGAAACAGGAATTTCAGCTCTCATACCTGATTATCGCCCACGATCTGAGCGTGGTGGAATACATGAGCGACCGGGTGGCCGTCATGTACCTGGGAAAAATCGTCGAAATGGCCTCCGGCGCCGAATTGTATCATCAGCCCAAGCACCCCTACACCGAAGCCCTATTATCGGCGGTACCCGTCCCCGATCCCCGCCTCGACAAAAAGCGGCAGATACTGGAAGGGGATGTGCCCAGCCCGGTGAACCCGCCCTTGGGATGTCATTTTCACACGCGCTGCATTTACCGCCAGCCAGACTGCACACGCCTGGAACCGGCATTCAGCGATACGGGAAATGGCCACTACGTGGCCTGCCCGATCCGGGCCGGGGGAGAATTCCTACCAGGCTAGTCAAGCACGAGCGCTCGCGTTGGAATCTGCTTGCGGAGATCGATCCTGCTCAGCATTCAAATGGTTCAACGTGCGCCAGAATACCCGCGATGCCAATGGCACGAAGTAGGGCAGCTGGTCCTTGAGGGCCGACATCACCCGGCGGAACACCTCGGGGTCGCTTTGGACATCTTTCAAAATTTGCGTGATGGGGCCAAATTCGGAGCGCAATCGCGTCGGCTGCCTGACATGCCGCAGCAGGGAGGCGGTCAGGGCCGTGCGCAGTCGCGGCATGATCGCGTCCGGGGGACGGCCCGCCAGGCGTCCGGCCGGGGGTTCCGCCTGCAGGGAGGCCACGACCGGGTGGACGAAGGTCTCGAATCGGGCCGGATCATCGGTCAAGAGGGCATCATCCAGGCGCCAGGCCTTCAAGACGGCGGCCAGGGCTTCCAGCGCCGCCCGGGCCATGCGGGTTTCGGCATCCGGCAGGCGCGAATGCAAATCACGTATCATACGATGAAACCGGGGATGATCCAAGGGCTGCCCGTGGTCAGGAAACCGCCCGTTGAAAGCGGCCTGGCCGCTGGCGTCAAGCGCCGTCAGGAGACTGCGGACGGTGTGTCTGCAAAAAAGTGGCCTGGCCAGGGACAGGGGGAAATTACAGCCCTCCTCGAGCAGGCGGGCCTGCAACTGCTTCAAAAAGCGGGCATCACGGCTTTGGAGTAAAAACCGGAGCTCCTCACGAATAAGGGCTTTGCGGTCATCCGCCGCCGGCCTGCGACCGGGGTTGGAGGATTGAATCACCATTGCCATCTCCCCTGACTGGAAGGAACGACGCCAAGCGCTGGGTCACATGGGTTTACCAAGGACGTAGATGGACGGCCGACAATGACGGGCCGCTGTACGGGTGTCTAACACAGCCCACCGATCCCCGCAATGCGGGTCATCCTTCAGGCTGACACGAGCACCGACAACCATCCGAAAAGTTTAAAATTGCTGGAGGTAACGCATGCAAGCATTGGTTGAATCCTGCTACGAACAATTCATCGGCGACCTGGAAACGCTCGTCAACATCGACAGCGGCAGCGAAGATCCTGAGGGTCTGGCGGCCGTACGCCGCTTTTTCCAGGAACGCTTTGCCAAGCTGGGTTGGTCGGTCGAGGCCCGCGACTTCAAGGACGGCCGGGTGCCCTGCCTGGAAGCCGCCAGTCCGGCGGCCACAAAGGAAAACGGACCCTTCGCCTTTTTGTTTCTGGGCCACATGGACACGGTTTTTGTCAAGGGCACCACGGCGCAACGGCCCTTTGCGATTCGCGGGAACAAGGCCATGGGGCCGGGGGTGAGCGACATGAAAGCGGGCCTGGTGACCATGCTGCATGTGGCGGAAATCATTTCCGCGCACGGGCTGGCGGCGGACCTGCCCATCTGCATGGCCTTCAACAGCGATGAGGAAGTGGGGTCCCAGGGATCCCGGGCCTGGCTGGAAGCACTGGCCCAAAAAAGCGAACGGGTGTTTGTGTTTGAACCCTGCCGCGTCACGGGCCACCGCGTCCTCCATCGCAAGGGGGGCGGCGGATTCGATATCCTTTGCCATGGCAAGGCCGCCCATGCCGGCGCCGAACCTGACAAGGGGGCCAACGCGGTCGTGGAACTGGCCCATCAGGTATTGGCCATTGCCGACTTCGCCAAACCGGATCTGGGCAGCAGCGTGAATGTCACGGTTATTTCGGGCGGCCAGGCCAACAATGTGATTCCCGACTTTGCCCGGGCTGCGGTGGATGTGCGCTTTTCCAGCGTCGCGGAAGCCCAGCGGCTCGAGGCGTGCTTCCGAAATCTGCCGCAGAATACGGTCACGGAAGGCGTGCGCCTGGAGGTCAAGGGCGGGTTCAGCCGGATGCCCATGGTGCCTTCGGAAAAAACCGAACGCCTCTGGGATCACATGGCCGGCATTGGCCAGTCCATCGGACTGGAGATGAAGCTCACCGCCACCGGCGGCTGCTCCGACGGTAATTTCACGGCCGCGCTGGGGATTCCCACCGTCGACGCCCTGGGACCGATCGGAGGCGATGCCCACAACGAAGACGAGTATGTCCAACTGAGCAGCATCGTGCCCAATACCCTGCTGATTTGTTTGGTCCTGCAGGCTGCGGCCGCGGGCGAACTCCCCTGACGTTCAGGTCTGTTCCTCATCGGACGTGAGGCCGCCAGGGCACCATAACCCGATCGGCTGGCCGTGGATGAGATCGATGGCTAATAATAGGTGGCCGCCTCCGATTGCAGGAGCGCATTTACGGCCGCGGCAAGGGCGTCGTCTAAGCCGTAAATGCGAAAGCGGTCTGTCAGATAGGCAATCAGATTGACCGGATAGTTTTGCTCGAGCTCCCGCAGGGCGGCCTGGCGACACAGATCGGCTTCGGCCGTGAAGAGGGCCAGCATGGTTGGGGCATCCGATGTGAAGCCTTCCAGATTCATCTGTTCAAATTCGTTGTTGAAATGGTGGATCTTACGCCCCGGAAAGGATAGCTTGGGACGCTGGCCACCCGCATTTTGGATCTGGAAGTGAAAATAGGCGCAGCGCGCCACGATTTTGGTGCGGTGCTGTTGGGGGCTGCGACGAATCGCGGCAATCGCGTTGGCGAAATACTTGACCAGATTTTCCCGGTGACGCCCTTTGTTGGGTTCGGCGGCTGAATCAAGGTGTTTGTGCAGATAATCGTCCAGGCACTGTTGGCAGATGAAGGTCTCGAAGCGATACCCCTTCCGGCAATTGCTGCGAAAAAACGTCTTGCGCTCCTCGATCAGGGCCAGGGTCAGGTCATGCAGGAAATCCTGGGCCTTTTTCTCGGTTTCGAAGGGGTATTCGGTCGCCAGATACATTTCATTGGGGATAAAAATGCCGCTGGGCCTGTTTTTCACAAGTATTTTGGTGCCGCCGATCCGCTCCATGGAAGCCATTAGCAGCTCGAAATAGATGTGATCATACTGGGCCAGGGTGTTGCCCTCGATTTTTCGTTTGCGGTTGTTGGCCAGTATTTCGGGGATGTCCAGGGCGTCCAGAGGCTGGTAGTCGTACGCGGCCAGAATGTCGTTGATCCGCACGATGGAATAGTTCAGGGAGAGCAGAATCGAGGCGATCTTGTCTTTTCCGGGACGATTGACGTTTCCCTTGACCAGCTTGGTCAGATAGGCGTGGGAGACTCCGGACGTCTTGCTGATCACGTTGAGCCGGAGTCCGCTGCGCTGGATAATGTCCGGTAAGGTTTGGGGAAGTTTGCGCATAATCGACCGTCGGTGGAGAGATCCACAGGAGAAGCCTGTTTATCCCGATAGGTGATTATACCATGTTTTAAATCAATTTCCTACTTTAGTTTTATTAATTCTACAACCATTTATCCCTGTTGCCCCAAAGAGGTTGCCCCGACAAGCGCATTGACGCTGACAAGGTGCTTTTTTGCGTTCCCCAAGGGCCGTGTCGCCCCCCTTCGCATTTCAAGGGCAGCATCCGCACCCTACTGCAAAATCATCACAATTAGTTCTTTGGGACCATGCACCCCGAAAGCCAGGGTCATTTCGATGTCGGCGGTTTTGGAGGGCCCTGAGATCAGCAGGGCGTTGGTCGGCATGCCGGCGGCCCAGTTTTGCGCGTCGATGATTTCACAAAAACTGTTGTAGATCTTATCGGCCTTCAGCACAGCGATGTGCACCGGCGGCACCAGCGAGAGGGTGCGAGGTTCCGTTGCATCGGCCCACAGAACAATCGCGCCGGTTTCCGCGATGGCGCCCCGGGTGGTGGTGATCCCGGCATCGATCTGAAAAAGCGTCTCCTTGAAATCCTCGACCGATTGATCAAAGACGATCTTGCGGGGTAACCCTTCCGCACCATCCGCCCAGGCCTCGGCCAGCTGCGGCCCCAGCCAGGTTTCCGGGGCATAGAGCAGTGTTTGAAGCCGCTTTTGGACTAAAATCGTTTTCAACGG
>JASFFM010000364.1:0-4696 GCA_050124295.1 Desulfobacterales bacterium
CAACCTGGCCATGATCGCGGCGATATTGATTGGCGTCTGGCAGCTGTCTGCACCGGCCATGCGCACCAGTGCTCTGGCGGTCGGCGTGATGGTCGGCGGTATCCTGCAACTCGGTTTGCAACTCCCTGTCCTTGCCCGTCACGGGGTGCGATTCTGGCGGCCGGCCCGTTTGGTGCCAGGCGTTCTGGCCCGCTTCGGCCGCTCGACGCTGCCCATCCTGCTGGGCGGTGCAACCTATCAGGTGAATGTCCTGCTCGGCACCTTGCTGGCATCTTATCTGGCGGCGGGCAGCGTTTCCTATCTTTTCTATGCGGACCGTCTGGTTCAGTTTCCGCTGGGCATTTTCGCCCTATCGGTCGTCACCGTGACCATGCCGGTCTTGTCCCAGCAGGCCGCCGAACAACGGCTGGAAGCGCTCAAGGAGACGCTTTTGCAATCCCTAAACCTGGTTTGGTTTGTCACCATACCGGCCATGGTAGGGTTGATCGTATTACGGGAGCCCATCGTGGCTGTTTTATTTGAACGGGGTGCTTTTGATAGTGATTCCACTAATTTGACGGCCGATGCCCTTCTGTGGTATGGGACAGGCATCTGGGCCTATGCGGCCTTGCGCATTCAACTGGCGGTATTCTATGCTCTGCAGGACGCCTACCCCCCGCTGAAAGCGGCCGCGGCAAGTGTGCTGGTCAACCTGGGAGCCGGTTTGGTACTGATGCGGATCATGGGGCATGCTGGCATTGCCTTGGCCGCCGCCCTGGCCGCGCTGGTGAATCTAGCCCTGCTGACGGCGATGCTGCATCGCCGGATTGGTCCCCTCGGCGGCTGGAAACTGATCACGGCTGCCGCCCGGACGCTGGGATGCGCTGTTTTGATGGGGGCCGCGGTGGGTTGGCTGAACATCTGGCTGATCGGGGTCACCGGCCGCGGGCCCGTTTTTCTGTTTGGCCGTCTGGTATGCTGTATTGTTGTCGGCGTGGCTGTTTACCTCACGGCGGCCTTGCTCTGCCGCAGTCCTGAGTTGCGGGTCTGCTACCAGATGATGTTCATACGAAGGAAGGCACCATGAGCCCGCGCCAAAGTATTATGCTTTCGTTTGCCATTATCGGCCTTTTCACCTTGCTGCTGGTGATTATTTTTGGGGATAAGGGGCTTGCCGATCTGCATTTGATTCGCTTGCAGCATGGTCGCCTGGTGGATCGAAACCAGGCCCTGCTGAAGGAAAACCTGGCCCGTTTCAATGAAAAGGTTCGTCTGGAAAACGATCCGCAGTATATCGAGCACGTGGCCCGCAGCGAACTCGGGCTGGTAGCGGCGGATGAACTCATTTTCATGGCGCCGGGGGCCTCGTTGGGCAGCGGGTCGAATTCCGATCTTCCGAGGCCCTGAGAGATCAAGCCCCGGTGGTCCGCTGGGCTGCCCCACCGGACCCAATGAATACAACCACCCGATGGCTGCGATGATGATTGTCGGCCCCGAAAAGGATGCCCTGTTGGTAGCGCGCTACAAAAGGAGCCCTTGCGGTCAAATGCAGGGGCTCGGGCAGCGGCATCTGGCGCGGCCATATCGCAGCGTCTGGTCCACAGGATGATGAACAGGCGGCACACCCGTCACCCTACTGACCTTTTACGAAGCGACCATCCTTATGGCCTTTGAAAAAGAATTCGAAACGGAAACCATGGCGCAGATCTACGCCGATCAGGGGCACTACGATAAAGCCGCTGTGATCTACCGGCGTTTGTTGATGCAGACCCCCGAGCGCGAGGATCTCCGTCGTCGGCTAAAAGCGGTTGAAGAATCTCAGAAACGTGCTCCCAGTGGCGCCATGACGGATCAGTTTAGCGAATGGATCGGCCTGCTTTTGAAAAAAAAGCAGATTGACCGGCTGCGCAGTTTACGCAAAAAGCGTTAGCCCCTGCACCGCCTTTACGCTCCAGGCACCCTATCCGCGACGCGGCCGACAAAATCCTTGACAGCGCGTGGCCTATCGTTTTTAGTGAAATCATAGACAGGTAAAGACATCCACAGGATAAGGGCAAATCCGTTGAAAAACGGAGACGCAAAACCACGGGTCTAAAGCCAAACGATGGCGGCGATGGCTTAAACCCGGTCTATTTTCTTCCCGGCCTCCCATCGGGGCAGGTCTTTGCGACCCCGCTGGGGCGCAGATGAGGACACGGGGCCATTCCCGATCAACACCGGAGCGGTATCATGCAAAAGCCCAGGTAAAGACAGCCGGGTTGCCGATTGACATGTTGCGGACAAAGCCCTTGGCAATCGATGGCCGGGGCTTTTTTATGGGCGGTTCGCTAAAGGGTGCTGATTTGCAATGGAAATGTATGTGATTCAGGAAAAAAAGGAAAACCGCAGCAACAGCGTTTTCTACAAGGGTCAAATTGCCTATGCGGTAATGCCCAACGGACGCAAGATGGCCCTGCAGGCTTGCGGCGAGGTTAAATTCATCCTCCCCAATCCCGATCGCAAGTTCGATGTCTACGGGCATGGCGCCGCCAGCGGCGGTCTCGAGAAAATCGAAATTACCGGGCTGACCGACATGGATCTTCCCCGCGATGACAGCCGCTGGCTGCATCGCAATCACTTCGAAATCGTGAAGCTTTCCCGCAATGGCGATGTTGTTGGAGACGGTATTCTGGCCGGCCAAGATTACGATGAAGCCATGGACCGTTTCCTGAAATATTGCGTATCAATTTCCGGACGATAGGCAAGGCCTTCGGCCGGTTTCCATTTTCGTCCAACGCCGTGCCCCGCATTGCCCGCCGGGTGCCATCTTATGCGCAGCGTTCTGCAATGTGCCGCTCACAACGGGTTGCCGGACCCTTTGACGGCAACCTTCCATTAAGACAGGCAACCCGTGCATCCAAGCAGGTTGGTAAACATAGTTTCATGAAATGCGCGGCCTAATCGGCTTGCCCCGGGAGGAAAAGATGCGCCCTTGCCGGCCCGGTAACACCACGCACCGCCGGCACTTTACGCGCGCGCGCGTATGTTTCCGTCTGCTCCTGATTGTCCTTTTGTTTCTACCGTCGGCCTGTGGGCACCCCGTTGGAAGGCCGGCCTTCATTTTGGCGCCCGCCCAGCCGGATGCCGACTTCAATCGTTTGTTCACCCGCGCTGGTGACGGGTGGACCGGTGGCGATGGAACCCTTTCCGTCAAGCTTCCGGACGGACGCACGCTGTGGTTGTTCGGCGATACCTTTTTGGGACAGGTTCGCCCGGATGGCTCACGACCGGCGCAAAGCCCATTGATTCGCAACTGTCTGGTGGTTCAGAAGGGCCAAAAACTCACCACCCACCACGGTGGAAGCATACGAGACCCGGAGGCTTTCCTGGTGTCCGAAGGATCCCAGAGCTGGTATTGGCCCGGTGATGGAACGGTCCAGGGGAATCGACTCCAGATCTTCTTCCATTGTTTTCGACAGGTTTCAGAGGGAATGTGGGGGTGGGCCTGGAAAGACACGGTTATCGCCAGCCTGCGCCTGCCCGATTTGGTCTTGGAGCGGGTGATCCGCGCGGACCATCACAACGGCGTGGCCTACGGGGCGGCGCTGCACGAAGAAGGGCGCTGGATTTATATTTTTGGCACCGAGCAGCGCGGTGTTGTCAAACACATGCATCTGGCACGGGCCCCCCAGGCGGATCTGAACACCGCCTGGGGATACTGGACGGGGCAGAACTGGTCGCCCGATCCGCAAGCCTCCCGTGCTGTGCTGGCGGGTGTCAGCAGTCAATTCGGCGTGGTCGGCCTGGGAAAGGGCCTGGGGCTGGTGACGATGGACGACCGACAGCCGTTCTCAAACCGCCTGGTGGTTTATCTGGCCGAATCGCCCATGGGACCATGGCGGGGACCGATCGAAATTTACCGGGCCCCCGAAGCTGGTGCCGGCATTTCCGCCTACAATCCTTTTGTTCATCCGCAATTCAAATCGCCGGACGGTATTTTGATCTCCTACAACATCAACCATGTGCATGACCCGGATGTCATCTACGAAGACGCCAGCCTGTATCGGCCCCGTTTCATCCGGGTCGACCTGGATCGACTGGCGGCGACCACCCTTAAATGAGAATCACCCCTGCGACCAACTGGATTATTGTCCCCGCCTGTGTTATAACGACGCTTAAAATTAGGTCAGCATCCGTGGAACCCGTCTGAAATGAATACCTTTCGCTCGATTTCCTAACATCCCCGTCCTAAGAATTGGTCCGCGACGCCGATCCATCCCGGTACGGGATAGCGACACCTTTTGCGGGGGATGTAAATTTAAGATGAATCCATCGTCGCATGCAAAGGAGACCCCCAATGCGCCAGAAATATATCATTAGTCAGGAGGGCACCCAGCACGATTTTAAAATCAGGGAATATGCCATCATCGATAAAAATCTCAAGAATGTGGCGTCCTCCATGCTGCGGCAGGAAGACTTCGAGTTCCTCTGCGAAGAGACCTACAGCCATGCCCGCATCGAACGTTCAATCTCCCAGGGCAAGGAGGCGGTTGTCGATACGCTGCGCACGCCGAACATGTTTCCCATCCGCCCCTACGTGGTCAAGATGGCCGAATCCGTGATGGTGCTGTTTGATTCCGCCGACGATGGCTCCGTGGAACTGTTCTTTGACGATACCGATCTGGTCGCCTCGCACTAATCTCGGGCATGATAACCGTCGTCGATTGACGCGTTTCGG
>JASFFM010000365.1:0-4685 GCA_050124295.1 Desulfobacterales bacterium
GTTGACCATCCGCGGCGAGCGCAAACAGGAAAAGGAAGAAAAAGGCGAAAAAATCCACCGCATCGAGCGCTCTTACGGCAGTTTCACCAGAAGCTTCACGCTGCCCGACAATGTGAACGAATCCCAAATCGACGCTTCCTTCAAAGACGGCATGCTCTATCTCCAGGTCCCCAAAACCGAGCAAGCCAAGCCGAAAGCAATCGAGGTGAAAGTCAAGGCGTAGTCACCAAAATCAGAAGAGGCGGGCAGGCAATTAGGTCCCCTCAGGGTAGCCGTTTGCAACAAGACCGATTCGTTCGGGTGGTCTTCTGCTGCCCGCCTCCATCTTTCTATCAAGGCCAGGAGATGGCCCGGTCCCATCAAATCGGAACCAGACCCGCCGGGTCGGAATAGTGACCTATCAAGGGGATAAACCAAGTGTTCAATCTTATGAGGATAACGACAATGAAGCCTATCGAAAAAATCATGGTGGCCGTTGATTTCTCGGACTATTCGCTTCCGGCCGTCAAATATGCGGCGGACCTGGCCCGGGATCTCAAGGCCGAATTGCTGCTGGTCAACGTCATCAACCAGCGAGATGTCAATATGATGAAAAAGGTGGCCGCGGAGGCACCGACGTTTTCGTTCGAGAATTACATGGAGGAAACCCGCCAGGACCGGGAAGCGCATTTTGAAAAACTGATCGCGGCGGCCGACTGCGCGAACATGCCGGTCAAGACCAGTCTCCGCATCGGGGTTCCCTACGAAGAACTGCTGGCCGTCATCGAGACCAAAAAACCGGACTTGCTGGTCATGGCCACCAAGGGGCGCAGCAATCTGATCGATACGATTGTAGGATCGTGCGCCCAGAAGATGTTCCGGCGCAGCCCCATCCCGGTGCTGAGCATCCGGGGTGATGAAAAGGCCGATGAGTTGATCGGTTGAATTATTCCGTGAAAATAGCCGTCGGCGAGGAGCTTTCCTGGCGGCCATCCGGCAGGGGAAACGCAAGCGTCCGAGAACCTCTCGGACAATCCCCTGGCCGCCATGGGCAAAACCGAAAGCAATGCGGGAGGGAGGTCGCCATGGAGGCCGAATGTCGGGAGAAACGCAAGGCCGAGCGATTTGCCACCGGGCGCGCCACCGTCGCAATCCAGGATTTCGGTTGCCGGGGGCAACATTGTCGAGGTGAATTGATCGACTGTAGCGAGACCGGTGTCGGGCTGTTTACGCCCTATCGGGTGCGACCCCATGCGATTCTCGTATTACGTGCCTGCCAGGATATAGTACCTACCGGCGCCCAACCCAGCCCGGCGGATTCGGTTCGATTTCATATGCTCAGCGTCGAGGTGCGCTGGTGTCGGGAGGAGTTTTGGGCGGATGGACGGCCCCGATTTCGCATCGGCGTCGCGCGTCTGCTGCCCGCTGTTTGAGCCGCAGCCCGCAACCGAGTGCTGGTATTCTGCCGCGCTGGGTTTAAAAAACAATCGCCGGGGAGGAGGCTTCCCCCCGGCGATTGCGATGATGTCTTAATTGACAACGCTGAAGGACTCCACCGTGATTTCCTTCACGCCTTCATCCTCGGTGACGGTGCCACGCACTTCAACTTTCTCCCCGACCATGTCCATCACTTGCATGCCCTGCTCGGTGTCGGCGATATCGTAGACCTCGCCGTTGTCATCGACGAGCTGGCTATCTTCATTCACCTGACCCTGGATGGTCATTGACTCGGCGGCGATGCCGACGCCAAACGCAAACACCAGGACAAAAACGGACAACACGGTGACAGCAGTCATCTTTTTCATGTTTGATTCTCCTCATCGTTAAAATGGGTTGTTCGACAAGCATTTCGCGACCGTCATCAATGATCGGTTTTGAAATGCCTCGGGCGAAAAACGTGGACGGGGGTACGATGTATCCCGACCCATGCTTTCAAGCAAACGATATCGTATCAAAAGATGTGCCAAGTAGGTAACATGCCGATATCGAACGATTGTTGAATCATACCACCAGAAAATAGGAACCGGTATTTCCGAGGTGCAAGCGCTCAAAATGGGCCAAAGCCGAGGGCCTTTGACTGGAGGGAAATGGCACCCTGCTCCGATTCATCCATCCGGGTCGCAGACGGCTCAGGCGGGTTGTCGGCATCCGCGCTATCCGCCCTCAGACCGGATCCCCTTGTTTTCAAAAAGAACACCCCCCATCCAACAATCTGTGCACACTCAACGATGGCATTATGGCCAAACCTCCCAGGGCACGTCCGGGAGCGCAACGGCCCGTCGGGCAAACCTCGATCCGAGGGCATGGCTTTAGACCAGGCACCAACCCGTGGCATTCGCCCTTCCCTGCAGGAACCCTATTTTACCTGAACCGCGACTTCCGCTTTTTCGTGAACCGGACATGGCAATTCTCCTCTTGGGCGTTTAGGATGTCCGTCCAGAACGGATGACCGGCAAGAAAACCTCCCGCCGCCCGCGCATCCTTGGCGACGGAGACCCGCATCCTAAAATCAAACGCTGAGGACACCTCGCCCCGCCCGCCGCGTTGAGGGCCGCTGCATCTTTGCACCCCCCCTATGAAAAAAAATTATCCAATTTCAATTATTTAACAATATGTCTCGTGATGGCCGGCTTACTGCGGATACCGACGGGGAGAAAAAAGCGCGCGGAAATCTGTGGTTGCGCCCGAATGGATAGAGATGGCATGTGGATTGCTTTCTGCCCGGCCATCTGTGCCTACCGGCGCTTTACCCCTGTTTCGGAGCTGATGCGTAAAGGAAAATGAGATCGCAGGGAAAATCAACCATGGGTGCGCCATCCAACACGTACTGCTCGCCTGTGACCTTTCGCGACTCACCCGAAACCGTCGTGCGTGCGGTGTTCGAATGGCGGAAAAGGTCAATACGCTGATGGATCCAGGCCACGTCAGCGAACACCGCCGGGCATCTGTTTTGAAAGGATCGCCGACATTGATCGGATTTTCCGGAACCGGACACCGACCGCAGTCCCCGAACGCCTGGCGAAAGAAATGGGGATTTCTTCCCGGGTTGAAGGCTGCGTTGTGCGCCAAGACCTTCCCTATCAAGAGATCCTTAAAGGGGGGGAATCCGTCACAAATCGATTTGATCCTTGCCGATGTCCGTCATCGCCGTGAGAGCCCTAACGAAACCATCGGACCAACACGCAGACGTATTACTCGACATAGCGCGGTGCCGGTCATCATCAGTGCCGAATACGAAAAACAGGGGAAGACCGCCTCTCGCCTCAGCACGGTCGACCGCTTGGGGACCAGGAGATTCCGGGCCCAGACGTCGTTTTCCAAGGGGAAGCTTTCCTGCCTTTGCCTTTGGTAAAAAATGCTATCATCGGAAGGCCAGTGATATTATATGGGAACCTGCCATGGAGATAAACGCAATGCTAAAAGCGGAGAGCCCTTATCAGCTCTTGGACGGGGCCGTCGGTGACCTCGAAGCCCTGGTTCGCGTCGTCGCGGATCGCCGTCGGATCGCCGTCGATCCTGACATCGCCATCGAAAAACGCCTGGAGGCCTATGAGGATATAATCGATTCTGAGGTGGGGGATACAACTCTGGTGCGGGCCCGCAACATCGAACGGGAGATGGGGTTTCGCCAGCTTTTCCTGAAGTTCGAGGGCGGCAACCCGACCGGCACCCAGAAGGACCGGATCGCTTTTGCTCAGGCCATGGACGCTTTGCGGCGCGGGTTTGATACGCTGACCGTCGCCACTTGCGGCAATTATGGTGTGGCCATCGCCATGGCGGCTTCCCTGGCTGGTCTGCGGGCACTGGTTTTCATACCGCATGCCTACCATACCCGCCGACTGGAGGCCATCCGAGAGTTGGGGGCTGAAATCCGCCCGGTTGCGGGGGACTACGAAGCCGCGGTGCTGGTCTCACGTCGGTGGGCTGCTGACAATGATTGCTATGATGCCAATCCGGGCGGTGACAACACCAGCCTTCAACTGCTCAGCTACGGCCAGATCGCTTACGAAATCTACGACGAACTGCGGGATGCACCCGCCGCCGTGGCCGCTCCGGTCTCCAACGGAACCACCCTGGCCGGGTTGTATCGTGGTTTCCTGAGTCTCTACCGTCGGGGCAAGACATCCCGCCTGCCGAGAATCATTGCCGGATCGTCCTTTCGCAAAAATCCCATTGTACACTCTTTTCGGCGAGGGCTGGCAACCTGCGAGGACTTGAAGCCTGAAAGCATCCGGGAAACGGCCGTCAATGAGCCCCTGATCAACTGGCATGCCATCGACGGCGATCTCAGTCTGGCCGCCATTCGGGCAACCGGTGGCTGGGCCGCGGACGCTTCCGACAAAAATATGCGCCGTTTTGCCCGCCTGATTAGTGAAAAAGAAGGCCTTCAAGCTCTGCCGGCCTCGACGGCTGGCCTTATTGCCCTGATCGACCGGCATCTGCGCGATCCGCTGCCGGGCGACCGCTATGTGGTTCTGCTTACAGGGAGGAAATCCTGATGTCGACCGATCATGCCGAACGCGACGGCAACGCCATCGTCTACTGCGAAGGCGCTTTCAACACCACCAATGGCAAGACTGCCCACGGTCTGGTGCGTTTCACAGACCGCTACCGGGTGCTGGCGGTAATCGACGCGCGCTGGGCCGGCCGGGATGCCGGTGAGGTGCTGGACGGCCGCGCCAACGGCATCCCGATCTGCCGCGATC